>JAICXU010000438.1 GCA_025934595.1 Polyangiaceae bacterium
AGCTACTAGATGAAGAGCATCGTTCTCAGCGGCTTCATGGCGACGGGAAAGAGCACGGTCGCGCGCGCTCTTGCGGCGAGGCTCGGTTTGCCGCTCGTCGACACGGACGACGAAATCGCGAAGCTCACGCAAAAATCGGTGCCCGATCTCTGGCGCGAAGAAGGCGAGCCGAAGTTTCGCGCGCGAGAGCGCGAGCTCGTCGGAAAGCTCCTCGCCGATCCTTCTCCGCGCGTCATCGCGTTCGGCGGCGGCACGGTGACGAATCGCGAGACGCGGCATCTCGCGCTCGATCACGCTTTCGTGGTCACGCTCACCGCTACGCCCGAGACGAGCGTCGAGCGCGCGGGACCCCTGGAAAATAGGCCGAATCTCGCGTTCGCAGATCCGGTCGCGCGCGCGAAGGAATTGATCGAGGCACGCGCCGCCGCGTACTCCGAGTGTCATCTTTCGCTCGCGACCGACGGCATCACGGTCGACGCGATCGTCGACGCCATCGTGCCTCTCGCGAAGCGTGCGCCCATCTGCGTACCGCTCGGAGCACGGTCGTACGTCGTCGATGTCGTCGATGATCACCCCGACGCGCTCACCGACGCGGTCGCGAAGCTCGCTCCTTCTTCGCTCGTGGTCGTGACCGACTCGAACGTGCATCGCGCGCGGAGCAAAGCGCTTCATGCGGCGCTCGACGCGCTCGCGGTTCCATGGACCGAGCTCACGCTCGCACCCGGCGAGAGCTACAAGAACATCGCGAGCGTCAGCGCGATCTGGGACGCCGCGCTCGGCGCAGACGCGGATCGCGATTCGGTGATCGTCGCGTTCGGGGGCGGAGTCGTCGGTGATTTGGCGGGCTTCGCGGCGTCGTCGCTTTTACGCGGAGTGCGTTTCGTCGGCGTACCGACCACGCTCCTCGCGATGGTCGACGCGTCGGTCGGCGGAAAAACGGGCTTCGATCATCCCGCGGGAAAAAATCTCGTCGGTGCGTTCCATCAACCGAGCGCCGTCGTCGCCGACATCGCACATCTCGCGACGCTACCCGCGCGCGACCTTGCAAGCGGCTTCGCGGAGATCGTGAAGATCGCGCTCACGCGAGACGCCACGTTCTTCGAGCGCATCGAATCCACGGCAAATCAGGCCAAGTCCGGTGATCACGCGATCCTTGCAGAATACATTCGTCGATCCATCGAGCTGAAATCCGCCATCGTGCGCGACGACGAGCGCGAGGCCGGAGCTCGCGCCGTGCTCAACTTCGGTCACACCGTGGGTCATGCCATCGAAGCGCACGGCGGGTATGCGAAGCATCGACATGGCGAGGCGGTCGCGATCGGCATGCTCGTCGAGCTCGCGATGGGCGCCGAGCTCCGGCTCGCGCCGAAAAATCTCTTCGAACGAGCACGCGCCGTCCTCGAGAAGCTCGGGCTCCCGACAGCGGTGCCGCGCGGCGAGCTCGAAGCGGCGTGGAGTTACATGAGCAGCGACAAGAAGCGCAGCGGAAAGATGCTGAAGCTGCCGCTCCCGATCGAGCTCGGTCGCACCGAGATTCACCGCGTCGCACTGAGCTCGCTCGTCGTGCCGAAGCTGCCGATGTAGGAGACTCGGGCAACCACATTTTTGGCAGCTTCTGCGGGCGGGAGCTACGCTTCTTTGTGCGGCGATTTATCCAGTCGAACGTCGCAAGAGGAGACTGACGATGACCCGCACTCGGGGGCGCTTCCTCGCCTTGTCCGGCTTTACGATCTCGATGATGCTCGTGGCTTCGGCGTGTGCTCACAACGACGCGTCGATCATCGTGCATGGCGTTCTTGCGCCGCCGCAGCCGCAAAATGGCGCGTGCACGTATACGTCCGATCCCACGCAACCGGAGGAGTCTACCGGCACCCTCGACGTCGGATTGCTTGCCGCGTACACGCCGGAGGTCCTCGTCGGCAACCAGCTCATCACGCGAAATGACAACGTGAATCTCAAAGCGGAGACGGCGCGCGTCACGCTGCAGGGCGCGGTCGTGCACGTCGACGACACGTCAGGAAACGAGATCAACAGCTTCACGACGCTCTCGAGCGGCTTCATCGATCCGGGAGCGGGCGGCGTACCGAGCTACGGGCCCATCGCGCTCACGCTCATCGATCCGAAGACGTCGGCCGCGATGGCTGGCTCGCTACCTACGCTCGGAACGAAGCAGGTCATCGTCCACTTCACGGTGTTCGGACAGACCGCCGGCGGCGACGACATCGAATCGGACGAGTTCCAATTTGCGGTCAACGTCTGCAACGGTTGCCTCGTGACCTTTCCCGCCGACTCGGTCGACCCGGTCGAGCAAGCCGCGAACGGTGGCGCGCCGAACTGCGATGCGGCGCAGTCGTCCTCTTCGGGGGGCACCTCGGTGGTGCCCTGCGTGGTCGGGCAAGATCAGCCCGTCGATTGCCGGCTCTGCAAGGGCGATCCGATATGCGTCCCGCGATGAAAACGACGTAATCTCGCCGCGTGCGGGTCTTCGTAGTCTCGTCGATCGCGGCCGCGCTCGTCGCGCACGCTACGGTGGCGCGCGCCGATCCGCAGACGAGCTTCGGCATCACGTTCGGAGACGGCATCACGAATTTGCGCGACGGCTCCGGCCCTCGCAATGCAATCCATGCGGGAATTCGCGGTGATTTGCTGTTTCTCCGCAGTCGCGAAAATCAGATGGCGCTCGGACCTTACGTCGAGGTGCTCACCGAGCGATTCAACTCGCTCGATGCCGGCGGCGGCCTCGAATGGCTGCTTCCTGCGTTCCCCGCGTTTCCCTTCGTCGTGTCGGCGGGCTCGTTCGTGCGGAACGCGGAAGGCTACGGCGGATACCAGCCCGGCGTCGCTGCGGCGCTTTTCTTCGGGCCGCGCAGCTTCAACTTCGATTCGACGTACGGCATGGCGAACGGCATTTACGTGCAAACACGTTATGGGCTCGGCGATGCGAAGCAGGCCGACCTCTTGTTCGGCATCCAGATCGATTTCGAGATCTTGGCGTTGCCGTGGATCTTCACTTACGAAGCCATCGCGCATTGAGCCGTGACGAAGGGCGAGCGCTCGTCAGAAGCTCGCCCCGAGCGTGAGGCCCGCGCTCTTCGGGCCGACGGCCGGCGAGATCACGGCCGCCGTCGATTTTTTTCCGTGCGGCGCGGTGAGATAGCGGACCGCGCCGCCGGCGACCAAGACGCCGGACGCGACGAACGCGATCGTGCTGACGGTGGCGTCGGTCTTCGCGGCGGAGCGGTCGTCGAGACCGGGCTGCGCGCACAAGTTGCCGTGGCAGCCGTCGGAGTAAGACGCGTCGTTCTTCGATTTGGCAACGAGCCCGAAGATCGTCCCGACTCCCGCCGCAGCGATGCCGAGACCCACGGCGCCGGCGCCGAGAAGACGTTGTCCTTTCCCGTCTTTTTCCGGTGTTTCAGGGCCTGCGCCGCCGTTGCCCAAGCCGTTTCCGTTTCCAGCTCGAGCTCCGTTACCGCCACCGAGGACGACGGCGCCCGCGTTCGGATCGTCGAGCAACCTCGGCACGACGACCGTGAGCGTCGACGCATTCGCGACGACGGCGATGTGCTCGGTCCAAGGTTTTTTTCCGGGCGCATTCGCGCCGATGTCGTGCGGACCGGGATCGATGGGGAGCGGCACGTTCCAGACGCCTTCACCGATGTCGTCACCGTCGCGCGTGACATGAAGGCCTTCGATCTTTTGCGAGGCGCCGACCTTCACGACGATCTTGGAGAGCTTCGGCTCGAGCGAGGCCGCGCGATCATGCGCGATGCGTTCCCGCCCATCTTGCTGCTTTCCGGCGATCGCCTCGGCCTCGCGAAACTGTCCCCACGCCGATGCGGTCTTGCCAATTTTTTCGTAACAGTCGGCCAAAAAAAGCATGGTGCCGAGCCCGGGATCAAGGCGCTCGCTCTCTTCGAACTTCGGGCATGCCTCCGCGAATTTTCCGACGAGGACCAGCTTGCGACCGAGCTCGAACGCCGCTTGCGCGTCGGCCTTGTTCTCCTCGGAATCGGCGCGGCAAAGCGCGGGGACGAGCGCGAAAGCGATGGCGACGAGGGCTCCTGCTCGCCTCACGGAAAGCGCTCCTGTCCTTTGCCGCTCGCGCCGCCCACCGCACCGCCGGCTCCACCTTGGCCGGGCGTCACCGCGGCGTCGCTCTCGATGGACGCGTCGATTCCCGCGAAAAACGCGAACGAATCGCCTCCCGCGCCGCCGC
>JAICXU010000268.1 GCA_025934595.1 Polyangiaceae bacterium
ATTTCCGCCTCAAACGCACGGCGCCGCAGATGTCGCGATCGATGCCGTGGATCCTCGTGCCGCTTTTTTGCGGATCGATTTTCTGTTTTTGGACCGACAACGTCGACAGTCGATTTTTGCAAGCCGCCGTTCCCGATGCGTGCTTCGTGCATGGATGCATTCACGCGCTCAAGGCGAAGGTCACCGGGAAATGGAACGAGCGCCAAGGCGTCTCGATTCGCACGCCCGCGCCGCTCCCGCCGCTCGTCAGCACGCGAACGAAAAAACCGAACGTGATTTTGATCATGACCGAGAGCGTGCGCGCCGACACGATCTGCTCGGATCCCGCGACGTGCAAAGACCCGACGCTCGACGCGGTGGCCGCGGATCGCATCCCGCTCGGCCACTTGCGCGCGCAGACGCCGAACACGTTCAGCGCATGCATGGTGCTCTGGAGCGGGCTCGATCCAAACGTCGACTTTCGCTCCGCCCATACCGCGCCGCTTTTGTGGGAGGTCGCGAAGGCGGTCGGCTACCGCACGATCTACGTGACCTCGCAAAATCCGAACTTCGAAGATTTCGGCGCATACGTGAGGAAGGCGAGCATCGACACCCTCGAGATGGCATCGGATATCGGCGGGATGTCGCAGGAGCAGCTCGGCGCTCCGGACGAGCGCGCGGCGGCAGAAATGGCGCGCGTGTTGAAATCGACGAACGAGCCATTTTTTGCCGTGCTGCAGTTTTCGAATACGCACTTTCCGTATCGCACCGATCCTTCGCTTTTGCCGCACCAACCCGAATCGGAAAATCCGCTCGGGCCGCGCGACGCGTACAAGAATCACTATTTGAACGCGGTGCTCTTCCAAGAAAAGACCTTGGCGAATTTCTTGAGCGCAGTCCGCTCGCTGCCGTCGTTCGACGACACCGTCGTGCTCTTCGTGTCCGATCACGGCGAGGAGCTTCGCGATCACGGCGGCCTCTATCACAATCACACGCTCTACGAAGAGCAGCTGAGGATTCCGGGATTTTTGCTCGCCGGTAAAAATGCGCTGAGCGATTCGGATCGCGCGGCCGCCACTTCGTACCGATTTCGTCACACGTACGCGCAAGACGTGCACGCGACGATCGAAGATCTCCTCGGCGTGTACGACGCGCGCGAATCGTTGCCGCTCGCGAATCTCGTCCACGGTCGATCGCTCCTGCGCGCGGCGAGCGCGAACGAGCCCACGATGCTGCTCACGACGTCGACGAGCGTGTGGCAACCCGACGACCCGCGATTCGGCGCGACCGACGGCGACCACGTGGTCATGGCGTCAGGTCCCAAGAATTGGGAATGTTACTTCACGCCGATCGATCCCGAAGAGCGCGCTCCGCTCGCGATCATGCGCTGCGGGAACATGCAGGCGACGGTGCTGGATGCGTTCGGTGGATCCATGCGCGCGCTCGGGTGGCGTTGATCGATCCTCACGCCTCGCGGATCATCGCCAACTCACGATCGTCTTGCACTCGTTGGCGCCGTCGAACACGCACGTCACGCGCTCCCACGTGACACCGGAGCATCCCATCGTTTCGAAGACCGCGCACATCGTCTCGATCGTCATCGTGCAGAGATGCGGATGATGACCGGGCCACTTCGCCACGTAGCTCTCGGCGAGACCTTTGCGCACGATCTTCATGCGACGCTCGCCGGTCGAATGCCATTGGCGCCAGAATCGCGGAACGCAGAGCGCGTACAATTCGGGTGTGACGAGCTTCTTCAAAAAAACTCGATACACGCTTTTGGTGGCGCCGTGTTTCACGAAGCCGCGATTCGCCTCGTGAAGAAAACGAGCCATTTCCTGCGGTGTTTTGTCCGCGGCATGCACGTCGAGCATCGCGTGCACGAGGCGCGCGGGATACCACGACGAGCCGAGCAGCTTGAATGCCGGGTCGTCCAGATCGATCATCGCTTGCATCGGAGACGGTAACTTTTCGCCCAAGCGGCGCACCGCATCGACGCCGTATCGTTCGCCGTACCACTCCACGAAATCGCGGATGACGGCGCCCTTGATCATCGGCTCGGGCATCAGTCGAGGCACCCGATGCGCGACGTGGCGACGATCATGTCGTCGTAACGCACGACGCCGGTCGACGCGTCCGTGATGTAGTTCTGCGGCCAGAAGTAATTGAGCTTGAGCGCGTCGACATTTCGCCACTGGAGATCGAGCGGGATCATCGTGGTGCCGGACGGCGGCGGATAATCGGTGCAGTCGGTGGCATCGGCGCCTTCGGGACAGAACTTGTCTTTGATCCAATAGCCGAGCGGCGCCGTGTTCGAGAATTGCTGAATCGACACGTCGTTCTTCCACGCTCCGAGCTCACCGCCCGCCGCCGACGCCACGTCCGAATTCACCTTCACGTGGAGCTCGATGCACATCCACGCCTCGTCATCGACGACGAGAGACGCTTGATGGATGACGGCGTTGCCGTAGTACGCGGTGTCGCCGCTCGGCGCGTCCATCCACGAATGCATGCCCATCCAATAGTTGTAGAAATCCATGCCCGGGTTCGGCGAGCCGACGCCGCGTGTCGGCTCGAGCGCGACTGCGAAGCGATCGTCGCCGTTCGGTTTCAATCCGGCCTGCGGATCCGGATAAGCGATGGGCGGGTTGTAGCCACCGATCCACACGCTCGTGTGATGCCACGCTGCGTCTGCTTGGTACTTTGCGTAGTAGCGGACGTAGAGCTCGTCGTATCCCGCGTCCGAAAGCTTCTTGAAGAGATCGGTCGCGGAATTCGCGCCGCCGGCCGTGAATTTTCCGGACGCTTTACCGTGGCTCTTGGCGGGAACGTCGGCGTCGAACGCGATACCGGGCGGATTGTTCACGCTGTCGTAACGCGCATCGAGATCGCCGATGCTCGCCTCTTCGAAATTCTCTCTCCACACGAACGCGGGATCGGCATCGATGCCGTCGTCGCCCGGATACTTCGACGCAAGGCCGGTCGATGTGCTGCCGGCATCGCCACCCGAGCTACTGGCGTCACCCGACGTCGTGCCGCCACCGTCGGAGGATGCGCCGCCGCCGCCATCTCCGGTTGTGCCCGCGCTCGACGCGTCGCCGCCCGAGCTACATCCGATTGCGAGAAAAATCGCGGACGAAGCGAGGCCGATCGTCTTTCGCATCCTTCGATCGTAGCGCGTCTCTCACTTCGTGGTGATGACGTTCTGATTCACGTAGGCGACGACGCTGCCGGTCTCGTTGATCACGCGCATGCCGATCATCGCATTCGAATCCTTGTAACTGAACATGTGGAGGTTGAGGCCGTCCGAGAGATCGACCTTCGTCCTCTGCTTCATGTCCGTGGCCTTCACGAGCTTCGAGTCGATCGTGAACGCGTTCGCGTTTCCTTCGGCGGTGATGCCGAGCTTCGCTCCCGTCATCGCCTGCGCCGGATTCGCCATGTGGCAGCTCGCGCAGTCGATGGTGTTCGGCGAATGGACGTTCGGATTCTGGATGCGAAGCGCGGCGTCGAACGCCGCCTGCTGATCGGACTTGCTCGCTTTTTCCGCATTCTGCGTGTTGCCGAGCAGCTGCATGTCGTCCTCGGCGTTCGTGGACGGCGTGAATCCGCCCGCGAAATCCGCGCCGAAGCCGATGAAGAACTCGTCGTTCGTCGCTTTGCTCGGCAGCGTCGGGATCACCATCTTCGTGGTCTTGCCGCTCGCGATGTCGAAGCCATTGAAGCTCCAAACGGTGTCGAGATTCGATTGCTGAAATTCCGTGAAGCGGATCAAATTGGCTTCGCCGGCGAACTTGAGGAGATCTTCGGAGAGCGACTTCCACATGTTGCCGGTGAGGCCTTGCGACGCGAGGATCGGATGCACGTCGAGCGCGCCGAGATCTTTCGTGCCGCCGTTTTCCTGGCGAATCGCGATGACGTCTTCGAGGAGCGTCGTCAGCTGCGTGCGCGTGAGCGAATAAAACACGTGCACGGCGCCGTCTTCCGCCGTCGCCCTATTCGACGCGAACGTGAGCGGCTCGAAAATGATGCGAAGCTGATTGAGACACTTGCTCGCGTCGGTGACGGGTCCGATGTTCGCGAAGCAAGGATCGATGCGGATGGCGACCGCGCGAAGATCTTTGTACTGGATCGGCAAGCTCGATCCGACGCCGCCACTACCGCCGCCGCCCGGCTTCTGTCCGGTCGCGAGGTCGAAGATTTTTTCCGAGAGCAGCTCACCGCCGACGCCGTTCGTGCTCGGCGCGAGGTACGCATCGAATTCGTCTTGCGACTTGGCGAGCGGCAGCAAAATCGAAACGTCGTTCATTTGCGCGAGCTTCGGATTCGTCCTGACGTCTTCTTCCGACGTGTCCGAATCGTCTTGCGGCGCCGCGGAGCAGCCGTTCATGGCGACGGCAAAGATCGAAAGAAATAAGGCGATCGAGGCTCGAGAGATGGACATCGTGCTCGGCCGCTCAGCAACATGCAGGCCATGCAGGACAACGCCCAAACGCCTTGTTTTTGGCTCTGAATCGCGTTCAGATAGAGAACGCTGGATGGTGCATGCCGGAGCGCGATGGCGAAGGGATCCAGGTCGGGGGCAAATCCCGGCGCCACATGTCGGCCGAATTGCGGGCCGCCTCCCCCGGCCTTTGAAGCGATGCTCGATCGGCAAGGGTGTGTGTCGGTTGCGGCCCCCGGCGGGCGCGCCTTGAGGTTGCGAGATCTTGGGCGAGCCATTCGTAGCGTTTGATGCCGCGGCGCTCACCAGCGAGGCGCGCGGTGTCGGAGGATGCTGCCGCCGGCGGCGTCGACGATGAAGTCCGTCGCGAGCGCGCGGTCAGCGCTCGTGTCGACATCGACCGCGTGGAGCGCTCCGCTGTCGGCGTAGAGCACGAACGCGCCGCTCGACGACGCCGCGTACGCGCGCTCGCGACCGGCGTCGTCCGACTGCCCGGCGGCAACGGGACCTCGGCGGAGCTCGATCGTGCGTGAGACCGGCGCGCCGCCGCGATCGACGAACAGCCACAGCTCGTCGGCAGACTCGTAGGTGACGGCGTCTTGCGCCGTCGTCGCGTCGTACTGGGTCCAGAAGAGGAACCACGCGTCGTGCGTGCTCCGCGACTCGATCCATTCCGCCAGGTTGAGGCTGGGCGTCCCCGCCGGGATCGCGGGCGGCGAGGAGCTGGGAGGCTCGGGTGTGTAGGTCGCGACGACGGCGCCCTTCGGATCGACGACCTCGTAGCGGTTCGCGGGGGCAGTCGCGACGACGAGGCCGTCGCGCACGTCCGTCACCGCCGCGTCGTCGACGCCCGGCGGCACGTCGGCGAGGCGCGCGAGGGCGCGGTCCTCGAGCCCGTAGACGACGCCGCCGATCACTACGATGTCATCGGCGCCGACGTGCGTCCCGGACGCGGGAGCCCAACCCGGGACGTCGACGGGCTTCCCGTCAGTGTCGACCCACGCGACCGGCTCGCTCGCGCCGTTGCCGACGAGGAGGCTCGTCGGGAAGGCGCGGAGGACGATCGGCCCTTCCCCGCCGTCTCCGCTCGCCTCGCTGTAAACGTCGACCGTCTCTCCGCTACGCCGGTGGAGCGTGAGGTCTCCGTACGCGCCGCGCGAAACGAAGTACGA
>JAICXU010000822.1 GCA_025934595.1 Polyangiaceae bacterium
CGCAAGCGCGAGGCGCTCCATGTTGACGCCGACGATGTGCCGCCAGTCGTCGGAACGCTCGTAGATCGGACGCAAGATGTCGACGACGCGCGCCTTGTGATCGGCGTCGTGCATCAGCGTTTCGAGCGCAGCCACTGCGCTCTTCATCGGCTCCGATTCGAGAGGAGCCGTCTCTACGACGTTTTGGTACTCGTCGATCGCGGTGCCCACGTCGCCCAATCGAGTCTGGAGAAGCTGGCCGAGCTCGAAACGGAAACGCGCCTCTTCGTCAGGCGCCGCGCTCTGTTCTGCGCGGCGCCGCGTGAGCTCCGCGAGGTCGGACCAACGCTCACGACGCGTATACAGGCGCGCGAGGGCGCCGAGCGCGACCGCGTCCGAGTCGTCCTCCTCGAGAGCGCTCTTGTACGTATCGATGGCCGCGTCGTCGTCTTTCAGATCCTCTTCTTCGATCTTCGCGATGGTTCGCAACGTCGCGAGCCGCGTCGCCGGGTCGTCACGGTGCGCGAGAGCTTCGCGATAGAGCGAGACGCGCTCGGACGGCTGATTCGCCTTGATCAAAAGGCGATCGATGGCCGCGAAGGACGCCTGATCTTCTTCCGGAGCGAACGCGTACGCACGGCGGAAAAAGGACAGCGCGCGATCGGTGTCGCCCTTCGCTTCGAAGAGCTGGCCGGTGCGACGCGCGAGCTGCGCAGTCGCAGGCTCGTCGGACGTGACCTTCTCGAGCTCGCTCGCGTAAATTTCGGCGAGGCGATCGGTGGCGTTCGCGACGCGCGCGAGCCGCTCGAGCTCCGCCCACGTGGATTCGTCGGTGACCTCCTCGCTGAGGAGATTCGCAATGGTCTCGAGCGCGCCGCGATAATCCTCGGCTTGCTCTTCGCGGAGCTTCGCGAGCCGACGCAGCAGATTCCGGCGCTCGTCGGGATCTTCGCTCGCCTTGAGGCGCGCCTCGATCGCCGTCATCACACGCGCCCAATCGGAGCGCGCGAGATACACGGCCTCGAGGATTTCCGCCGCACGCAAAGCGTGGGCGGGCTCCCCTTGCATGCCTTCGAGCGATTCGATCGTCGCGGCATGTTGCGGCGAAAGATTCAGCGCCGCCTCGTACTGATCGAGCGCGCGGTCGACGTCTTGGGTTCGCTTCTCGAGCACGACGCCGAGACGGTGATGCAGCGCCGCCTTCTTTTCGGCGGAGATGTCCATGCCGAGCTGCCGCTCGTAGAGCTCGATGAGATCCGGCCATCGTTCGAGCGTTCCGTAGAGCCTCTCGAGGGCGATGAAGACGGTCTCGTCCTCCCCGATCTCCAGGATTTGCTCGTAGATCGCGGCCGCCCCACTCGCATCATGAAGCGTGTCTTCCGAGAGACGCGCTTGCTTCGACAGGATTTGCTTGCGGTGCGCGTCGGTCTCCGCCGCATCGGCGCGCGTCTTCAAGATGTCGAAGAGCGCCTGGTGCTCGCCGCTTTCTTCGTAGAGCGATTCGAGCGCAACGAGCGCGCGCGTCTCCTCGGCGCGCATCTCGAGCGCCTTCACGTAGCTCGCCTTCGCGAGCGCCGCGTCGTTCAAACGGGTGCGCGCGATGTCGGCGACCTTCAACGTGAGCTCGACTTGCACGTCGCCGGCGGCGACGTCCGGCGTGATCCCTTTGTAGAGCTCCACGAGCTCCGTCCACGAGCTCGTGATGGCCGCGAGCCGCTCCGTCGTCTCGATCCACTTCGGAAGCTCCGGCTCCGAAACGGCTTCTTTCAGCGCTCGCGACGCATATGCGAACGCGCGCGGCACATCACGCAGCGATGCCTCCGCCACGCGCGCCGCTTGCGCAAAGAGCGCGATCTTGTCGTCGGGCGTGTCCGCGTATTCGGCTTGGATGTCGAGGACACCGAGCAGGCGCGTGTCTTCGCCGCTCGACTCGTAGAGCGGACGCAAAATCTCGGACGCTTCCCGGCGCGCGTCTTGGTTCGCGAGCATCGCTTCGAGCGCCGAGCGACTTGCGGCATGCGACGGATCGAGGCTGAGCGCCTCGCGATACGCATTGAGCGCGCCCTCGAGATCGCCCTGCTTCGATTCCTTGATGGATCCGATTCGAGCGAGAAGCTGCAGTCGGTCGGCAGGATTTTCGGCGAGCCCGAGGTCGGTCTCGAGCGTCTCGATGAGCTCGGACCAATTCGATGCCGCTTCGTACAGCGAAGCGAGAGCAGCAAGCGACGAGCGCTCGGCGCCGAAATCGTCGAGCACGGTGCGGTATGCGAGGATCGCCTCGGGCGCGTCGCCCAGCTTTTCGGCGAGCGCGACGGCGATGCGCGTGAGCAGAGTCTTCCGTTCGGTGGGCGACTGCGCGTGACGCTCGCGCGCGCGCAGCACCTCGTCGAGCGC
>JAICXU010000219.1 GCA_025934595.1 Polyangiaceae bacterium
AGCGCGTCGTCCTCTCCGCCGAGGGCCACGCGCTCACCGGCGAGACGATGCTCGAGGCGATGGGTGCGTTCAGCCCGTGCGTCGCCGTCGCCGGGGTGGCGCTCGGCGGCTGCCCGCTGGCGAGCGCGGTGGCGCTCACGAGCTTCCAGCGCGGCGCGCCGCTCGACGCGGTCTACGTGCGCAAGGAGGCGAAGGACCACGGGTCGAAGCAGCTGCTCGAGGGAGCGGCCCGCCTGCCCGCCGGCGCCCGCGTCGCCCTGCTCGAGGACGTGGTGACCACCGGCGGCTCCACGCTGCAGGCCGCCGAGAAGATGCGCGCCGCAGGGCTCGCGATCGCCGGCGTCGTCGCCATCGTCGACCGCCTCGAAGGCGGGCGCGAGGCCATCGAGGCCGCCGGGCTGAAGCTCGTCAGCCTGTTCTCGCGCTCGGATTTCATGTGAGCGCGGATCGTCTATGATGTAGCGAGTGGACGAGCGGCACATCGACATCGTGAGCGACTCCACCGGAGAGACCGCCGAGAAGGTGGTCCGGGCGGCGATGCTGCAGTTTCCCCACTCCGGCTCGCAGATCCGCCTGCACACGCGGGTGCGCACGAAGGAGGCGGCCCGGCCGATCCTCGAGGCGGCGGCGAAGGAGGGGGCCCTCGTCGTCTTCACCGTCGTGAGCCCGGAGATCCGCGAGTACATCCACGCGCTCAGCTACGAGCTCAAGGTCGAGGCGCTCGACCTCATCGGCTCGCTCATCGGCAAGCTCGCGACCTACCTCGACCGCCAGCCGATCAACAAGCCGAGCGGCATGCTCCCGCTCACCGAGGAGTACTTCCGGCGCATCGAGGCCGTCGAGTTCGCGGTGAAGAGCGATGACGGCAAGGAGCCGCGCAACTACAAGAAGGCCGACCTGGTGCTCTGCGGCGTGAGCCGCACCAGCAAGACGCCGCTCTCCACGCTGCTCGCCCAGCGCGGCCTGAAGGTCGCCAACTACCCCATCGTGCTCGGCATGGCCCTGCCGGCCGAGCTCGACGACGCGCCGCTCGACCGCGTGGTGGCGCTCACCATCGAGCTCGACCAGCTGGTCGAGATCCGCAAGGCCCGCCTGAAGCAGCTCGGCATGCCCACCGACGCGAGCTACGGCCTCCGCGATCAAGTGAAAGAAGAGCTCGAGTTCGCACAGAAAATCTTCCGCGATCATCCCGCGTGGCCGGTCATCGACGTCACGGGTCGCGCGATCGAAGAGACCGCGGTCATCATTCTCGAATCGCTGAAGGAACGCGACGAGCAGGCAAAACAAGCCCGCGCCGCGATCGTCTGAGCCAGTCAAGACGCGCGCAAGCCTGCGCGCTATTTTCCGTAGGATATCTGTCGAAAGAGACAGATAGATGGCGAAATCAACAACCACACTGCGCGATGCACGCAGGCGCGCCTGCGCATTCCGACTCGCAGCTCGCGTTGCAGTTGCTTTGCGCGCCGCTCGAGCCGGTGGTCCCGCCCGTTCCTTTCGAGCACCGACCTTCGGAGACCTGCTCGCAGACCGTCGACTCGGTTTGATTTTGGAGCATTTGCGAAGCCTCTTCGCAGCTCGATGCGATTCCGACCGGACAGAGCATGCCGTCTTGGCAGGCGCACTCGATGTCGAGCGTCGCGTTCTGGCCGACGACGCGGTATCCGCAGTCCGGATAGACGTCGTGATCGACCGACACGCTCGGGCACGAAGAATTTCCGGTGCAGATCGTCGCGCCGGTCGTCGCCTCGGTCACGCAATCGACGCCGGTCGGGCCGCCGCCGTCCGACGCCGTTCCGGTCGCCGCGCCGCCGCCGCTGCTGTTCGATCCGGTGCCGAGGTTCATTCCCATGCAGCCCGAAAGCAGGATCGAACCGAGACCGAAAAGCGCCATCACGCGAATTGCCATGGTCTCAAACTGCTAAAAAACGGCCATTTCGGCCAAGTTCTCGGCTAGGGTTCTCGTCCGTGGAGAGCCCCATGAACGATCCGATGACGCCTGCGCTCGCGCGTCTTCTCGGCGCGATCACCGAAGAAGCGATCTTCGTGCTCGCCGGCGGCGCGAGCGACGCCCGTGAAGCGATCGCCGGGGTCGTGAAGCGCCGCGCCGACGCCCATGCGGCCGTCATGAACGCGAAGCCTGCGCCGTCGATGCTCGATTCGTTCGATGCGTGGTCGCTCGAGATGTCGCGCGCGGCGGCGGGGATTTCTCCGCCGGATTTCGTTCCCATGGCGGACGTGCTCGGGGAGAAGGTCACGCTCGCCGCGGGTGCGCGCGGCATTCGTTCGCTCTTCTCGTCGAAGCCGAACGAAAAAGACGAAGCGCGCGTGCGCCGGCTCGGCACGATCGCAGTCGAAGCGGCGCGTGCGATTTATTCGGCGGATGGATCGATCGACGCGGACGAAGCGCGGTCCATCGGATGGCTCATCGCGTCTCTCGGCTTGAGCGACGCCGACGCACAGAAGCTCGCCACGCTTCCGGGAGTGAAGCCGGAGAAGATCGAGCTGCATGGCGAGGTCGATGCGGGCGTCGCGAAAGCGCTCGTGCGAGGCGCATGGCTCGTGGCGGCGGAAGACGGTCTCGATCCGCGCGAGGAAGAGGCGGTGCGCATGCTCGCGCATCGCGTGAGCGTGGCCACCCAAGAAGTGGAGCATGCGCGCAACGAAGCGGTCGCTCGCGTGGATGCGCGCCGCGCGCTCGGTCTTTGCGCGACCGAAGGCATTCGTTACGTCTTGTCGGATCGCGTTCCCGGTGACGGCGTCGCGCTCGCATCGAAGACGTGCGCGCTCGCGGTTCCGCGGCGATTTCGCGAGGAGGTGCTCGGTCAGATCGCGCACGGCGGTCTCGTCTCGCTCGCGAAGCGTCACGCCGGATTGGCGACGGCGGACCGCACGTGTGCGCTCGGCGTCGCGTGGGCGGCGGCGTTGCACGAAAATCCGACGCTCGCCCGCAGGTCGACGCTCCGCGCACGTTTCGATCGCTTTGCCGCCGACGTCGGCGACGAAGGCGGACGCGTTCGCACGCTCGTCGAAGGCGTCATCGACGAAGCGCTGGCCATTGCCGCAGCACAATGAGGAGCGAGGCCTAGACCGTGAGCGTCAAAAAGAAGATCGTCGGATTTCTCGGCGCCGGCAACATGGCGGGCGCGCTCATCAAAGGCTTGTGTCACGCGGCGGTCGTCGCCCCGGGCTCGATCCTCGCGAGCGACGTGAAATCCGAGCGGCTCGAGCAGCTCGAGTCGGCGCATAAGATTCGTGTGACCCGCGACAATCACGAGCTCGTTCGCGAGGCCGACATCTTGGTGCTCGCGGTGAAGCCGCAAGTCGTCGACAAAGTCCTCGACGCGATCGGCGCGGAAATTCGCCCGGAAACGCTCTTGATCTCGGTGGCGGCCGGCGTACCGATCGAAGCGCTCGAAGCGCGTTTGCCGAAAAATGCGCGCGTCGTTCGGGCGATGCCGAACACGCCCGCCACTGCGCTTGCCGGGGCCACCGCGATCGCCGCCGGATCGCACGCGAACGAAGACGACCTCACGGCCGCACGTGAGCTCTTCGAAGCGGTGGGTCGCGTCGTCGTGCTCGACGAGGTGCTCCTCGACGCGGTCACGGGCCTCTCTGGAAGCGGACCTGCGTACGTGATGCTCATCATCGAAGCGCTCGCCGACGGCGGCGTGAAGATGGGCCTGCATCGCGACACGTCGCTGCTCCTCGCCGCGCAGACCGTGTACGGCTCGGCGAAGCTGCTTCTCGAAACCGGCGAGCATCCCGGTCGATTGAAGGACATGGTGACGAGCCCCGGCGGCACCGCCATCGCCGGTCTCCACACCCTCGAATCGGGCGCGCTTCGAAAGACGCTCATCGACGCGGTCGAGACCGCGAGCCTCCGCGCGGCCGCACTCGGTCAGGAGATGGCGCAAAAGCTGAAGGCCAAGCGCTGATGGAAATTCGCGACGTCGGCGCGCGCATCGGCGAGGTCGTCCGCACGCTCGAAGCGGGCCTCACGACGATCGATCCGAACGACGACCCGCAGGCCGAGCCCATCTCCATCTTCGCGCTTCTCGCCCTCGCGTGGGCGCTCGTGTGGAGCGTGTCGATGTTCTGGCACTTCAAGTTCCAGCCGATGCAGGATCTGGGACATCACATCGGACTGAGCGCGATAGTTGCAGATTACAATAATCCGAAATCGCTGTATCCCGCGCTCTACGATCCGCCGGACCCGCTCAACGCGAACTCGCTTCTCTATTTCGTCGCGGGATATCTCGCGCGCACGCACATCACGGGCGTCACGAATTGCGTCCGCCTCTGTCTCGTCTTTTATCTGGTCGGCGTTCCGCTCGCGAATCTCTATGCGCTTCGCGTGTTCGGGCGGTCCGCTTGGGCGGCGGTCATCAGCGTGCCGCTCACGTTCGCGCACAACATGAATTTCGTCGCGGGCTTCGCGAATCTTTTGTTCGCCGGTCCGTTCATGGTGCTCGCGATCCCCTTGTTTTACAGGCTTTTGGTGAAGCCGTCGTGGCAGCGCTTCGTGTGGGCGGCGCTCATGTTCGTGCTCGTGTTCCTCGCGCATGCGCATATTTTTCTGTGGACCGGCGCCCTCGCATTCACGCTCACGCTCGCGTTCTTCATCTACGCATTCTTCGAGAAGCGCCGCGACGCTTTCCAGCGCAGCGTCCGCGCGCTGAAGATCGCGGGCCTCTCGGCGCTCTGCGTGACGCCCTCGCTCCTCCTCTTTTATCGCTGGTACCAGTGGGCGTTCGGCGCAGGTCGAACCGAGGGCGCGATCACGACGACGACGAGCGGCTGGGACAACAAGTTCGGCGCCGTCTTCCATACGACCGACGGTCTCTTCAAAAATCTCTACAGCTACTGCCTCAAGACGTACGTGCAGATGGACGATCTCGATCTCATCTGGAAGCTCGGCGTCCTCGCGCTCGTCGCCATGGCGTGCTCGCGTCTGAAGAAGTGGAACCGTCCGCCGGTGATGGAGGTCGCTTTCGCGCTCACCGTCGTCTCCTATTTCTTGCTGCCGGAATCGATCGACTCGAACTCGGTCGTGGGCTCGCGCCAAATCGGCATCGGCCTCTGGATCATCGCGGCGATCTTCTCACCCGTTCCCGCGCGCGTATCGATCGCGGCGCGCTACGCGGTCGTCGGCGGCATCCTCTGGTTCACGAACGCGTCTCTCGAGCTTTGGCATCACAACCTGCTCGCGTTCGAAAACACGGAGGCTGCGGGTTTGCAATACGTGCTCGACGCGGCGCCGCCACGGGAGCACCTGCATCTCGTGAAGGTCATGCCCGACACGAGCGCGGTCTTCATGTGGAAGCCGCTCTGGCACGTCGACAAATATTACATGGCCGACGATCTCGGGCAGGTCGCCGACAATCCCGCGATCGTATCGACGAGCTCGATCCGTTATCGCGTCGGCGTGAATCCGCACCGCATCACGTACCACAGCCCGGACTGGCCGAATTGGGACGAGCTCTGGAACAACTACGAGCTCGTGCTGGTTCATGGCTGGCATCCCACCGACGAGCAGCTCGAAAAGGCGAAGAGCCACGCCGTTCGCGTGCGAAAGGCGGGAAATTGGGAGCTTTGGCGTCGTCACGGCGCGTGGGAGACCGGCGACGCGCAAGTCACGGGGCAAGCCTCGCCATGAAGGGAATCGTCCTCGCGGGCGGCGCCGGCACGCGGCTGCATCCGCTCACGCGCGTCGTGTCGAAGCAGCTCTTGCCGGTCTACGACAAGCCGATGATCTACTACCCGGTGACCACGCTGATGCTCGCCGGCATCCGCGACATCCTCGTCATCACGACGCCGGAAGATGCGCCCGCGTTTCGCAACCTGCTCGGCGACGGCAGCACGTGGGGCCTCAGCTTCACGTTCGCCGTGCAGCCGAAACCCGAAGGTCTCGCGCAAGCGTTCATCATCGGAAAAGATTTCGTCGCATCGGATCGCGTGGCGCTCGTGCTCGGCGACAACATTTTTTACGGTCATGGTCTCAGCGAGCTCGTGCACCGCGCCGCGACGCGGGACAAAGGCGCCACCGTGTTCGCCTACTACGTGACCGATCCCGAGCGATACGGAGTCGTCGAGCTCGATCGCAACGGCCAAGCGAAACACATCGTCGAAAAGCCGAAGG
>JAICXU010000959.1 GCA_025934595.1 Polyangiaceae bacterium
ATCGGCCCAAAACGGCGAGTCGCTCGATGCGCTCGCGATACGTAGCGAGTGACGTCGCCGCCTCGCGAACGACAGCTGTCAAGGCCAGGGTGACGAGCGTGATCGCGAACGTGAGCGCCGGGAGGTTTCCTTTCAACCCTTGGAACAGGGTCAAATAAAGGACGACGGCGGACGCCGCGACTGCGAGCGCGTAGAGCGTCGTCGTGGTGGCCAGATTTTTTCCGAAGAGACTCAGCTTGAGAGCGGCCGCGGCGAGGAGAAACGTGCTCAAGATGGTGCCGAGCGCGGCGAGCCCCACGATCGGCGCTCCGAGATCGTGAACGAGATCGGTCGAAGCGAACGCTGCGCCGACGACGAGCGCGGCGAGCACCAGACGCGTGCGCGCTTGCTCGTCGGCGTCCTCGGTTCCCTCGAGATGCCGAGCGAGGAGAATGCCTTCGAGCGCGACGGTGGGCATCCAACCGGCGAGGAACACGAGGCTCCACGCGGCGGAGTCGATCCACGCCGGAGTCGTGAAGATGGCCGGAAGCGAGGAGAGCGCGAGCGCGCCGAACGCGAGATAGCTCGTGGCGAGCCAAATCTTTTTCGTTCGCAGCTGGCCGACGAACGCCAACACGAAATGGAGGACGAGCGCGGGACCGAGCGCGGTGAACGTCGCGTCGAGCGCTCCCCACGCCGCTCCGCCCAATTGGTGATGACAGAAAGCTGCCGCCGTCCATCCGAAGAAATCGAACGCGACCATCGCGAGCGGGAGAGCAAGCGGGCTCTTTCCGGCCCGCGCGGTGCTGACGAGAGCGAGCGCGAGATTTCCGACCGCCGCCAAGACGAACGTCCAATCGCGGAATGACATTGGCAAGGAGTCTCTCCCGCAAACGCTGCGCCAACGAAAAATGACGTATTCGAGCCGAAAATCGCGGCTTTTTCACGCCCGCCCGTGCACCGGAATTCCGAGTGTGCAGCCCGTTGCACACTCGCGTGATCGACGTGTCCACCTGCTAGGCTCGCGTTGATGACGAGCCGAGGCGCTTCGATCCTACTCGTCGAAGACGATCTTGCGGTCGGGAAAGTCCTGCAGGCCTTGCTCGCGCAAGGTGGTTTCGACGCCGAGCACGTCGCGTCTGCGGAGGAAGCGCTCGTTCGCGTCGATCAGCATCCGTTCGATCTCGTCATCTCCGACGTGCGGATGCCGGGCATGAACGGTCTCGAGCTTCTGAAAGAGCTCGGCCGTCGGCTCCCGGATTTGCCCGTCGTCTTGCTCACGGCGCATGGCTCGGTGCCGATGGCGGTCGAAGCCATGCGCGCGGGTGCAGTCGATTTCATGCTGAAGCCGTTTCAACGCGACGAAATCTCGTTCGTGGTCGAGAACGCGCTCGCAAAATCGCGCGGTCGCGCGGACACGACGCCGGCGCAGGAGATGCGTGAGCACGACATCGTCGGCTCGTCGTCCGTCATGAAAGACGTCTTTGCCACGATCCGAAAGGTTGCGTCCGGCACGACGACGGTGCTGATTCGGGGCGAGACCGGCACGGGCAAGGAGCTCGTCGCACGCGCGCTTCACGAGAGCGGAACACGAAAAGCGCACGCGTTCGTTCGCGTCAACTGCGGCGCGTTGCCCGACACACTCCTGGAGAGCGAGCTATTCGGCTACGAAAAAGGCGCATTTACCGGCGCTTCGATGCGCAAGCCCGGCCGGGTCGAGCTCGCCGATCGCGGCACGCTCTTGCTCGACGAGATCGGTGACATCACGCTGCCGATGCAAGTGAAGCTCCTTCGCGTTCTCCAAGAGCGGGAGTTCGAGCGCGTCGGCGGGACGCAGACGATCAAGGTGGACGTTCGGTTCGTCGCCGCCACGCATCGTAATCTCGAAAAAATGGTCGCCGAAGGAACGTTCCGCGAAGACCTCTTCTATAGGTTGAACGTCGTCCCCGTGCGCGTCCCCGCGTTGCGCGAGCGCGGCGACGACGTCGAAATGCTCGCGCGGCACTTCACGCGCATTTTCGCG
>JAICXU010000650.1 GCA_025934595.1 Polyangiaceae bacterium
AACTTGGCACGTGATGTCGTCGCCGGCGCGCTTGAAAAAAGGATGAGGACGCACGCTGATGACGACCTCGAGATCACCCGGCGGACGATCGGCCCGCGGGCGATTTCCGACGCCGCCGACGAGCCGCGTGTAACCCGGCTCCACGCCGGGCGGGATCGTCACGAGGATGTTGTTCGACGCCGACACGAGCCCCGAGCCCTTGCACGTGTTGCACGGCACGGTGACGATCTTCCCGCTGCCGCGGCATCGAGAGCACGTGCGCTCGACGGCGATCGGCAAGATTCCCTGCTGGTAGCGCACACGGCCTCTCCCGTTGCAAGCGCCGCACGTTTCGGGCACGTGACCCTGCGCGGAGCCACCGCCCCGACAGTCGTTGCACGTGACGACGCGCTCGTAACGCAGCTCTTTTTCGCAGCCGAATGCCGCTTCTTCGAACGTGAGCTCGAGCTCGCGTTTGATATCTCCTTTGTCGCCCCGGCCGACGCCGAAAACGCCGAGCAAATCGCCCAAAATGCCGTCGACGGCGATGTCGTTGAAATCGATGACGCCGCCCGCGAAGGGTCCTCCCGAAGCGAACGGCGATCCGGCGGCCTCGGCGTTGTGCCCGAATCGGTCGTACATCGCGCGGCGCTGCGGATCGGAGAGGACTTGGTAGCTCGAGTTGATTTCTTTGAAGCGAACGGCGGCTTGCGGATCGCCGTTGTTTTTGTCGGGATGATGTTGCGATGCGAGCTTTCGGAAGGAGACCTTGATCTCCTCTGCGGTCGCCGTGCGACTCACTTGCAAGACTTCGTAATGGTCGCGATCGGTCGCCATCCCCCTTTCGCGTAGCACATTTTCCATGCGTTTTTTTCGAACTCGAGTAAAGCCGGGGCCACCGTAATGCCTTCGCGCCTCTCTTCCGCCGCGCAGAAAGACTTGCTCGACGGCATCGTCCTTCGCTGCCAATCGTTCGAACGAAAAGGGGGCGCACCGCCGCTCGTCGTGTTCGATCTCGACGGCACGCTCATGGACAACCGTCCGCGCACGGTCGCGATCATGCGCGAGCTCGCCGACGCGTGGGAGACGCGTGATCCGTCCTTGGCGCTCAAGCTGAAGACGGCGTCGCCCGACGACCTCCTCTATTTGTTCGGCGACTCGCTTCGAAAGATGGGCATCTCGAAGCCGGATCTCGTCGCGGAAGGCGAGGCATTCTGGAAAGAGCGATTTTTCCGCGATCCGCATCTCGTGCACGATGTGGCGCTCGCGGGCTCCGTTTCGTTCGCTCGCGATCTCTACGCCGCTGGCGCGACGCTCGTGTACCTCACCGGTCGCGATCTTCCGCTCATGGGCATCGGCACGTTCCAGAGCTTGCGCGACCTCGGATTTCCGATCGGCGTCGCCGGCACCGAGTTCATCTTGAAGCCCGACGCGGCGATGCCCGACGAGGAATTCAAGCGCACGCTCGCGCCTCAGCTCACGCGCGTCGGTCATGTGGTCGCGGCGTTCGACAACGAGCCCGGCAACTGCAACGTGTTCTTGGACGCGTACCCCACGTGCACGAGCGTCCTCGTCGACACGCAAATGATGCCAGGGCCGCCGCCCCTTTCGAACAGAGCGCACGTCATCGCCGATTTCTCACGATGAAATCACGTGTATTCTGCACGTGTCTCCTTTTCCTGATCGCTGGCTGCAAAGGCCAGGGCTCGTCCGATCCGCCCACGGCATCGGCGAGCCCGCAAGCGAGCGCGATGCCGGCGCCGCTCGCCTCCGCGCCATCGCAAAATCCGACCACGACGTCGACGACGTTCTCCGGTGACGCCGGGCCGCCGCCCATTCCCATGCGCGCCGACCAACCCGCGCCGCCGGACTCGGTGCCGACCACGCGCGAGATCGCGGGCTACACGATCGTCGCGGCGCTTCGCACGGACGCGCCGCCGAGCCCACGACAACCCGACGCGAACGCGCAGGCGATCGAGTCCGCGAAAAAAAAGAACGAGCCCCACCTCACGATCGATCTCGGCGCGTCGCATGCGCGCATGATCTTCGGTCGCGGCTTGCCGGTGGCCGAAGGCGCGGAGCTTCGCGCGCGCGTCGATCGCTACGGCTACGTCTTGCTCCTCGAGCCTGCGAGCTACCGCGTGATCGCGCCGGGCGCGATGCGCGCGCTCTTTGCGGAACGACGGGTCGATGTCGCTCCTCTCGCGCCGGGCGAAGTGAAAGGCGGCGACGAAAGCGGAAAGCGTCTCGGCGTGACGACGCGACGATTCGAGGTCACGACGCGCGCGGCAAGGGCCACGTTCGACATCGCTCGCGTGGCCGATGCCGGTGAATCGGGGCCGGTTTTGTGCCGGATTTTGCTCGATTGGATGGGCGCATCGCCGTCGACGCTGCTCTGCGCGCCCGACGACGTTCCGCTTCACGCCGAGTTTCACTGGACGACGCGCGGCGTTTTCGTCTTCGATGCGATCTCGATCGTGCGACGTCTCGACATGGCGCCGAGCGACCTGTCGACGCCTCCGGCGATCTCGAATTTCGTAGCGGGTCCGTTGCCTCCACAAGGAGGTGACGTGTTGCTCACGCCTACCGAGCTCGCCGTCCTGCACAACGGCGCGCCGGACCAACGCGATGCGCTTCGCCTGTTCAACTCGACCGACATCCTTCGCTTCGTGTACGCGGACGGTGCGCCGATCGCGTGGGTCGCACCTGGGGCGCGCATCGACGTGCCTTCGCTCACGAAGGGCAAATACGCGGTCGAGTGGCGCACGTTTTTCGCCGACGCCGACACGCCGCCGGTGATCACGCCCGTGCCCGGTACGAGCGAGTCCGGCGTGATGGACGCCGGAACCCCGTAAAAATCAGACTATTCGTAGTCGTTGCGATCGAAACGAATGTCGGCGAGGCCCGACGCCCGCGCCTTGGCGGCGAGCGCTTCGACCGCGATCTCGACCACGTCGAAGCGTGTCGTCGGCGCGAAATATTCTTCTTCTTCGACCTCGCCGAGCGCGGCGAGACGAGCTTCGAGCGCTTCCTGCTCTGCAGGGTCCGTCGCGAGATGCGCGCGCGGATCGTGCTCCAGCGTGAGCGCCTCAC
>JAICXU010000807.1 GCA_025934595.1 Polyangiaceae bacterium
CCAAGAACACGTTCGCCGGCTTCAAATCCCGGTGAATGACGCCGAGCGCGTGCGCTTCACGCCGCGCGCGGCAGATCTGCATCGAGATGTGGACGACGCGCTCTTCGGCGAGATGTCCCGCGACACGAATCGCGCGGTGGAGGGTCGTGCCCTCCAAGTACTCCATCGCGATGTAATAGATGTCGTCGTCGGTGCGGCCGTAGTCGAAGATCGTCACCGTGTTCGGGTGGGTGAGCTTCGACGCGACGCTCGCCTCGAGAAAAAATCGTTTGTGGAACTCGGGATCCTGATCTCCCGCATAGCCGGGGTTCAGAATTTTTATGGCGCACTGGCGGCCGAGCGGAAGCTGCTCGGCGCGATACACCTTGCCCATGCCGCCGCGCGCAAGAAGCGCGACGATCCTGAACCGATCGTTGATCGTGCGACCAATGACGGGATCTACCGTCGCGGGTTTTTCGCCGGCCGCGGCAGGGACAGAAGAAACGCGGCTGCTGGCGCCTTCGGACATGGAGCTCCGTATGGAAGTGTGAATGGTCACAAAACCCGTGTCAATGTCGCTGCATGACGGCGCCCACAAATGGCCGCGACGTGCCGGCGCGGTTTTGATACCGTTTGCCGCATCATGAAGGGCACGACGACGCAAAGGGGCCTGATTGGCCTCCTCGGGCTGTTTTTGTCGGTTATTTGCGCGGTTTTGCTCGCCAAAGACGCGAGCGCAGCCGGTAGCGTGAAGGTCAAATCCGCCGAGGTGAGCGAGATTTCGGGGGCATGGCACCTTTACGTGAAGATCGAGCTGCCCAAACCGCCCTCGATCCCGCACGTCCCCATGCGTTTCGTCTTCACGAAGACCATGGTCTACGAGCGCGCCCTCATCGACGGCCATTCGGAGCCCGTCTTGAATCGGCAGTCGGTTTCGAACCAAACGCCCTCGACGGAGAGCCTCGACGTCGACTTCGCCGACGCGCAGGGCAAAATCTACAAGGGCACGAACTTCGATTTCGACCTCACGCGGACGCGCGGCTATGAAGCCGGCGAGTACAAGCTCCAAGTGCGTACGGCCGACGGCGTCGACATCGGCGGGTCCACCACCATCATCTTGAAAGGCGACAACCCCGTCGTCGATCGCCGCAGCATCACGTTCGACGCGAAGAAGAAGCCCATCCAAAAAGTCGACAACGGTGTCGACGGCGGCTCGAAAACGGGTCCCGACGAATCGGAGTTCGCCGCGCCCACGACCGGCGACGTGACGCCCGCGGGATCGGCGGCGCCCTTCATTCCGCAGAGCGCCTACACGCCGACCGACGAGGAGCAGGGCAAAGATCACCCGAAAGGATGCGGCTGCTCGCTTCCGGGAAATCGCACCGAAAACGGAATCGCCCTGTTTTTCTCGCTTGGAATGATCGGTCTCGTCTTCGCCCGCCGCCGTCGCGCTTGAAGCGCCGGCGATGACACCCGACGCGGCAATCCGCGAAGCGAAAAAAAATGAGCTGAGGCCGCTCTACCTCGTCGTCGGCGAAGAGCAGGTGCTTCGCGACGAGGTCGTTCTCCAAATCCGATCCGCCGCGCTCGGAAGCGGCATCGCCGCGTTCAACGAAGATCGATTCACGGCCGGAGAGATCGACGTCGAGAAGATCGTCACGGCCGCGCGCACGGTGCCGATGATGGCGCCGAAGAGGTTCGTGCTCGTGCGCAGCGTCGAACGATGGGACTCCGGCGGCGAGGGCAGCACGGACGACAAGCGCACCGCGCCGCTCGATCGACTCGCCGAATATGCGAGCGACGCCATCGACTCGACGTGCGTCGTCCTGACGGGCACGAAGATCGACGGCCGTCGAAAGCTCGCGGCAGTCGCGAAAAAGGCTGGATTTCTCGTCGCGTGCGACCCGCTCGGACGTCGCGAGCTTCCGGATTGGATCGCCGATCGCTGCGCAGCGCGCGGAAATCCGATCGATCCCACGGTCGCCGATCTGCTCGCCGAGATCGCGGGACCTGGCCTCGCGCACGTGAGCGACGCCATCGAACGGCTCGCGCTCTATGCCGGCGCGGGAAATGAAATCACCGAAGACGCAGTCACCGCGTGCGTCGCGCGGGTGCGCACGCAAGACACGTGGGCCGTCGTCGGCGCCGTCGGCGAGCGTAATTTGCAAAAAGCATTTGCTGTAAGAATAGAAAAGCTGGATTGGATGAGCGACAGTACCAAGCAAAAAGCAAAAGAAAAATTGTTTGCCATCACAAAAAAAATCGGATACCCCGATAAGTGGAGAGACTATAGCAAGGTAACCGTTGTAAAAGATAAATACCTCGCTGAAGATCTTTTCCAGGATACCTTTATTAAAATAATTGATACGATCCGTGATGGCAGCTACAATGAAGAAGGTAAATTCTTAGCATACGCTATACGTGTCGCTCACAATATTTGCATAGATCATTTCAGAAAA
>JAICXU010000431.1 GCA_025934595.1 Polyangiaceae bacterium
ACGGCGACGTCGGCGGAATCGGCCGCAGCGCCTTCTTTCGCTACTTCGAGGGCGTGACTGAGGGAGTGGCCTACGTAATCCGGAAAGTATGGACGTGCAGTATGCGAGTGCCTCTTGGCCGCAAAGGACTGCCAAAACGCGCCCCGCAAGCGTTCCAATATGTCTCCTCATTGACCGCGTCGAGATTGCTGACAGCGGTCGAATAGACTCCGGTATCGATCGGTTTGATTCGACGGGCAGCGGGAATGGCGACCATTTTTGAGACCCAGCACTTCGACACGGCTGAAGGCTTACTTACGGCGCTGACACCTCACAACCTCGGACCCGAGAAAGACTTCTTGTGGGACCGCGGAGACCTCGAGCATTGGATCTTCCGAGGGCAATCCGAAGCGACGTGGCGCTTGCAGCCGTCTGCGTTTCGCGAAAACGCATTCGTTCCGTTCATCGCCGGTCAACTGGAGTTGAAGCTGTCACCCCTTCAGAGCGTCGTCTTCGAGGAGTTGGTCGCCAAGCAGTTCGCGAGCGGCGCGATGCGTCGAGGGTTCGATGTGCCCGATGAGGCCACACTCCGCCGCCGTGCGCAAACGGGCGGTGACTATCGCCGAAAGGCGTGCGCGTTTCCACCGGACGATCAGCGCGGCATCTATGCGATCGCTCAACACTACGGCATCCCAACTCGGTTGCTCGACTGGACGACAAATCCGATGGTCGCGGCCTACTTCGCGGGGATCGATGTTGCGAAACGAACGATAAGGAATGAGCGGACGCGCGATGACAGTGACGAGCGGATGGCCGTCTGGGCCCTGAACCGCCTCGTGGTCTCGCACTACTGCGGCGATTGGTCACCCGGCGCGGAGCTCGTGATCGCACCGGCGAGTAACATTCCAAATCTTCGGGCCCAGGGCGGGCTCTTTACCCTGGTGCGATTGTTTGCGACGGACGACGCGAACTCGGAAAATCCTTTGCCGTCGTTGGAGGACCTGATCCAACTGCACGAGACCGAGATCCGAGACGGGCTAAAAGTCCAGTTTCCAAACCTTCCCCTGCTCTACAAGTTCACGCTTCCTCACAGCCAAGCCCGGCGTCTCCTATACTTTCTCCACCTGGGCGATATTCACGCGGCCACGCTCTATCCAACACTCGAGTCGGTTCGCGATCAAATCGCGGAGGGATGGTATCGAACCGCAACCAGGCCGGGACGTGAGTAGACGGTTGGGGATCGCTTTGCTCAGCACGCCCGGACCGATTCGAACGGTCGACCACCGGCTTAGAAGGCCGGCGCTCTATCCAGCTGAGCTACGGGCGCAAATGAAACCTAGACCTCACACCGGGACCAAGACCTAGGTCCAGAGTCGAGGTCCAGGTCTAGGTGTTAACTCGTTCTCCAATACGAATTCGGATCGTCGAACCGCGCGCGCGGAATGTCGCTCCCCGGCACGCAGGCGTATGGATCGAAATTCTTGATGCCCATCGATTCGAGCACTTCCTCATCATAGTAGCAGCCGCCGCTCTTCACTTTCGCTTCGCCCGTGCAGAGACCGAGCGTCGGATCGACGATGACCTCCGGCTTGCGCCACATGCTGCGCTCTCCCAAGTGGTGTCCGATCGTGGCTTGGCTCTCGACCATCGTGACCGGCCACACGGAATAGACGCGGATCTTGTCACCCTCCACCTCGGCGGCGAGGCCTTCGGTGAGCAGGCTCATTCCGAACTTCGAGATCATGTACGCGACGCGCCCCTTCGTGACGCCCGGCGTGACCGGCGGCGACATGTTCACGATGACTCCGCCGCCGCGCTTCTTCATGTGCGGAATGCAATGCGACGCGCAGAGGAAGCTCGCGCGCACGTTCACGTCCATCACGAGATCGAAGCGCTTGCTCGGCGTCGATTCCACGTTCGACCAGAAGAGCGCGCCCGCGTTGTTGATGAGGAAATCGATGCCGCCGAGCTCCTTCGCGGTGCGCTCGGCGAGCGCGATGATTTGATCTTCTTCACGCACGTCGGTCGGCTGGACGTACGCCTTGCCGCCGGCCGCTTCGATTTCTTTGCGCACGTCGTCGAGCGTGCCCGGCAGCTTCGGGTTCGGCTCGGTCGTCTTCGATGCGAGCACGACCTTGGCGCCTTCTTTGGCGAAGCGGAGGGCAATGGCTTTGCCGATGCCGCGCGACGCTCCGGTGACGATCGCGATTTTTCCTTCGAGCTTTCCCACGGTTTTCTCCTCGGCGTTTGATGTAACGTGGGCGAAGGCCGCGATGAAGCGAAATATGTCCGGGGAAAAGTCTCCGCTCGCGAAGGTCACCGAAGACGCGATTTCATCGGGAAATACGCGTCCTTTGTATGCGTGGCTTTGCAAGAATTCGCATTTGCCCGGCACGACGCCGAACCTCCTCATCGCGCGCGCGTTCGCTGATACGTGCATCATGCATGCGAATCGCGGAGAGAAGCTCGCCGTCCAAATGGCGACGCTCGATGCGGATGCGGCGCCGGGCGGGACCGATCTCGAGTTCTTGCCGATGTGCGGCGTCATCGCGGTGGGCGCGTACGGCGCGCTGCACGCGAAGAGCCGCCGCGACATGCTCGACGTCCTGCACGACCGCGCCGACGACCTTCGCTTTCGCGTGCGCGACGCCGTCGTCGAAGCGCTCGCGAAGATGGGCGCGGCGTCCGAAGACGCGCTCGCGCTCGAGGTCGCGACGTGGATGGATGGATATTTCCACGCGGCGGCGGTGCTCCGCGCGCTGGCCCACGAAGCGTGGCTGCCGCAGCTGCACGATCCCACCGTCGTCGCGATGCGCCTCGACGAAGCGTACGAGCTCGCGAAGACCTCGCCGCGCGCCGCCGCGCGATATCCGGGTCGCAAAGCGCTCGTCGAAGCGCTCGCCACGGCGACGGGATCGATCGCGAATCGCTTCGGCGTTCCCATCTTCGATTTGCTGGAGAAGTGGAGCGTCGTCGAAGATCCGGAGCTCCGCGAGACCATCGCGCGCGCCGCGCAATCGAAATCCGTGAGCTCACGGTATCGCGCCGAGGTCGAACGCGTCCGCGATGCGCTCGCCGCGAGCGCCCCTTCCGTGCGAGACCCGCGCTCGATCGTGGGACCCACGCGAGGCCGCGGTCGCAAGCGTCGCTAGCGCCGATGCCCCCAAGGCCCCCAAAACCAGATCTTGCTTGGCGCCCTCGGCGGCTTGGCGGTTCGACTTCTTCAGGCGGTCGGTGCGCCGACCGACTTCGGCACCGCGTCGCCTACGATCTTCGTCGCCGCCGCCGCACGTGCCGATTTCTGTTGGAGGGTCGCGTGATCGATGACGGCATGACCCTCCAAGAGATCCAAATACTCCAGATCGAGCGCGCCGCCGCTCGGCAAGATGAAGACGCCGAAGAGATGCGCTTGGTCTCGCACTTCCTGCACGAGCGCGCGCGGCACGTGCAGCGAGGCATGGGTGATGAGATGAATGACGACATCGCGGCGGTCGCGCGTGCGGAGGAGCGCCACCTCGGTCGCGAGCTGCGCGAACACGCGCGCCGGATTTCTCCCGCGCTCGCCCTTGAAGCCGAGCAAATACGCGGCGGGAAGCTGCCCGCTCTTCGCGCGCTGCACGTCGTAGAGGCGTGAATCGAAGAAGCGCATCATCACTTCTTCACCGGCGAGCTGGAGCTTCTTGCCGAGCGCGATCGCGAGCCCGCGCGCGAAGACTTGCCGCTCGCCGCGCATCGAAGCGGACGCGTCGATGACGATGTAGTGGAGGCGCCGCGCTTCGTCCGACGCCGTCTCGCGTGCGTAGTAGAGGATTTCGCTGTCGATGATGCGGCGCGCGAGCTCTTCGTCGTCCCACGCGAGCTCGGTGAGCACCATCGAGTCGAGCGAGCCTTTCGATCCGATGCCCGCGTAGCCGTGCTCGGCGTGCGTGCCCACCGACTTCGTGCGCCTGGTCTCGAGGACGCTCGGCAAGAGCTCGAGCGAAAAATTCACGATGTCGTTCGCGGCGGGGCTCGACATCGCGGCGAGGAGATCGACGTGCGCAAGCGCGCTGGCCGCGCTCGTCTCGGGACCGAGCATGCCGAGCAGACGCAAGGTGTCGAGATCGAGCGCGTCGGCGAGCGTCAAGACATGCAGCCGCGCGCGCACGAGCGCGTCGAGCGCGTCGGTCTCGAACGCGCGCGAAACCGCGGAAAACAAGCTGAATAGCTGCGCCTCGAGATCGCGCACGAGCTCCGGATCGAGCGGAACGACGGCGGGATATTGCGGCTTC
>JAICXU010000961.1 GCA_025934595.1 Polyangiaceae bacterium
TACGAGACGGCGCGCGAGGTCGCGTCGGTCTTCGATTCGATCACGCTGCCGGCGGCGCCGACCATCCACCGATCGACACGACCCCTCGTGAGCAGGTCAGCGCCATCTCACCGTGTCGATTCCACAGACGACGGTCGAAAGATCGTGGCCGTTTTACCGCTGAAAAATGCGGGTTCGCCCGAAGACGCGCACCTTGCCGAAGGCCTGACGGAAGACATCGTGGACGCGCTCTCGATGGTGAAAGGCGTGCGCGTGCGAGCGCGTGGCATGCAATCGCAGCTCGGCAAAACGCAGGACACCGGCGAGCTCGGGCGAGCGCTCGGGGTGCAAGTCATGGTCGACGGATCGCTCAAGCGCGTCGGCGACGTCGTGCGCGTCACGCTGCGTCTCGTGAGCGTCGACGACGGGCTCCAGCTCTGGGCCAAGCGATTCGAGCGGCCCCTCGGCGAGGTATTGCGAATCGGCGACGAAGCGGCGACCGCCATCGCGTCGGCGCTCACGTCGGAGCGCGCGGAGGTCGATGGGCCGCAAATCACCAACGATCCGCTCGCCGTCGATCTGTTTCTGAAAGCGCGGCAAGAATATCACCGCACTTGGCACGACGCGACCACGCGCGCGATCGAGCTCTTCGAACGTGCGCTCGAACGCGCACCGCACGACACGAAGCTTCTCGGTTTCTACTCGCTCGCGCTCGCGCGGCGGTATGCGTACGAGTTCGGCGCCGAGGCGGCGGGCCCGCACGCCGTGCAAGTCGCGGAGCGCGCGTTGGCGGTCGCGCCGAACAACTCGCCGGCGCGCACTGCGCTAGCCGTCGTCCGATGGAACGACAACGACACGGTGGCCGCTGCGCGAGAGATCGCGTTGGCGTTGCGCACGGGACCCGCGAACGGCGACGCGCATGACTACTGTGGTCGCATCTTGAGCGAGGCCGGTCGCCTCGAGGATGCCGTCGCGCGTCTGAAGATGGCGCTCGCGATCGAGCCGAGGCTTCAGCAGGCGTCGAACGAGCTGACGCGCGCGTATGCGCTTCTCGGTCAATGGGATCAAGCGTGGGCGCAGCTCGGCACGCCGCCGGAGGATCTCGCACTGGCCAACAGCCATTGGTCGCTTCGCATGCGCCTCCTCGGTTGGCAGCGAAAATTCAAAGATGCTCCGCCCGAGACGCGCGCGCTCATCGAATCGCAGGGGCCATTCGAAACGAAGGCTCTCGTGCTCGGAATGCTCGATGCGCTCGAGGAGCCGAGCAAAGCGTCGACGCTCGCGAACATCCTCACGCAATTCGGTGACGCGAACGACGTCCTCAGGCGACGCTCCTTCTTCTCGCAGCTCGTCACCGAGATGTGGTGCATCTTCGGCGATCACGCGGCCGCCCTCGGCGCTCTCGAGCACGCCGCCAACGCGAAGCTCGGTGACTTGAGCTGGGTCGACCGCTGCCCCTCGCTCGACATACTCCGCGGAGAGCCACGTTTCCTCGCCGTTCGCGAGATCGTGGCCGAGCGCGCACGGCAGACGCTCGCCGCGCTCGATCTCGCGAAAATCTGATTACGGAGCTCGTCGAGCCCCTCGATCCCTCACGACAGACGCGCCGCGATCTTCTTCGCGAAGAGATACGCGTCGCCAGGCCAGCGGGCCGACACGTAACGCCCGTCTTCGACGACGAACGCGGCGCTGTCGTTTTCCGCCGTTCCTCGGGTCGTCAGATTTTTCGGGCCGCGCACGAATTGCGAATTCGGATCATCGAGCGCGCCTTTGACCTCGTCTTCGACGTACTCGGGATACGTGCGGTAATACTTGCCGAGCTTCCATGCGGTGAGGAAGTACGCCGTGCGCTCCATGTATTTCGGTAGGCACGTCGTCTTCGATGACGCGAGCACGCTCTTGCCGGTCTCGGGATCTTTCGAGCGTGCGAGCACGAGCACGCCGTGACAGATGGCAGCCACGGGTCGATCGAGCTTCCAAAAAGAGCTTATTTTTCCCTGCAAAACGTCGCTGCCCA
>JAICXU010000043.1 GCA_025934595.1 Polyangiaceae bacterium
GCGAAGGCGAAGCCGAAGGTTGCACCGCTCGCGCGGTCGCATGCTCCGCCGTTGCCGAAGAGACCGCTGCGAGACGCGCTCCGTTCGTTCCGGCACGTGATTGCACACGCGCCAGAAGAGCCTCGAGCTTCGCCACGCGTTGAGTGCGCTCCATCCTCTTCGTATAGGCTCGCCGCTTCGGGCCTGTCAAATCAAGGACGAAAGACGAGCGCGGTCATCCGGCCGACATCGAGTCGCTCGAAAGGCTTATTTTCGGCTCGAAATCGCGCGATCACGGTGTCGACCGATTCTTCGGAGCGAAGCGGGTCGACGATGTATGCAACCGTCTCCGCGCGTGCGTAGGCGGCTCGGTACGGCGCGTAACGATCTTGGGACTCGTGCGACGGCACGACGATCGGATCCTCGCGAAAGAGGAACGTGAGTCGATACGAGACCCAGTAGTCAGCCACGCCGAAGTGCACGCCGCGCGCGCGAAGCTCTGCACCGAGACGATAATCGTCCGTCGATGCTCCCGGCTCGCGCACGATGCGAAGGCCGTGGACGTCGGGGCCATACGACACCCACCCGCCGATCGCGGCGGTGACGAGGTACGGCGCGAGACCGAGCGCGAGCTTTTTTGCGTCGACGAGCGTGGCGAGGGGCGCGATCGAAAACGGCGCCACGAGCAAGATCGCCGTGAGGTATCGCATCGAAAAATGATCCATGACCATCACGCTGGTCGAAAATCCGAGGAGCGTGACGAGCGTCGTGAGATTGGCGGCAAGGGCCCACGCGCGCAGCGATCGATCGACGTCTCGCGCAAGCGCCACCGCCGGGCCGGCAAGCACCGCGACGACGAACGAGATCGCGCCGACGCGCAGAAGCGGAACGAGGTGCGGCGGCGGCGTCCATGGTGCGTAATCCATCATGTGCGCGGCGACGTACGGCTTCGTTCCGAGCAGCCAGGGCAACGCGGCGTCGACGAGAATATGTGTATTATGCACGATTCGGTGCGTGTCGATACCGAGCTCGCCTTGCTTCGAGCGCGTGTGCATGAAAAGGAGCGCGAGGGGAACGGCGCCCGCGATGGCCCCGACGAGCGCGAGAGCAAAGCGTCCGACACGCGCCGACGTCTTCGCTCCACCGCTGATCGCGCTGAGCGTCACGACCGCCGCCGCCGGCATCAGCACGAACGCATACGGATCGGCGAAGCATGCAAACGCCGCGAGCGCTGCACCTGGCGCGAGGAGCCACGCCTTTCCCGCCATCGCACGATCCATGCAGAAAAAAGCCAAAAACGCGATCGTCAGCGACATCTCGCGCGGCGGATAGAGAGCGAACGAATGCACGGCGGCGGGCGTGAACACCAAGAGGAGCGAGAGAACGAACGCTCGTCCTCGCGTCAGCATCCGCGCGAGGATCGCATACGTGAAGAGCGTCACGAGAACGTGCCCCACGAGCGCGGACAGCATGAGCGCACGCGGCGTCGGTCCTAAAATTTCGAAGAATGGAACCGCCCAGAACGAGTCGACCGAGGTCTGATACGTGCTGCCGAGCAGAAAAAAAGAACGCTCGCCGCGCTCGATGTGCATCGCTTGAATGCCGACGATGGCCGCATCCGAGTTCGTCGCCGCCGCATTCACGAGCGGCGGCAAGCGAAAGAGAAACGAGAGCGCGCAGAGCGCGAGGGCCGGCGCGATTCGAGCGAGCTTGCCGTCCGCTTTCAAATCGCGAGGACGGTCGCTGCGTAATCGATCCGCGCTTCTCGGCGCGATCGTCGCGGTAGCGGCGGCGGAACTTTGCGAAGCGAACCGCGCATGATGTGGCGCGTGACCGGATCGAGGCCATCGAACTTCACGCCGACGCACGGCCCTTGATCGTCCGTTCGCAAGCCGCGAATGAGGCGCGCGATCTTGCCGCCGACATCGACTTGGATGCCGAACATGAGCTGAAAGCTCACGAACAGCTCCTCGCCGGGCTCGACGTCGAGCTCGGTCGGCACGAGCATGCCGTCGGTCGAGAGATCGACCGTGCGCTCACCCACGATCTTGAAGTCGCGTTCGCGGACGACCTGGCAATCGATTTGAATCGCGCGGCGAATGGCACGACGTTCCTGCAGATGAATGAGATTCATGCGGCCTCCGAGATGCGAAGCACGGTCGCGGCGTAGTCGATGCGAGGTGCGCGCGTGGCGCGGAGGAGCGGCAAGTATTTGAGACCGGCGCGAAGGAACGCGCGCGTGACGCGATCGATCTTGTCGAAGCGAATGCCGACGGCGCGTCCTTGATCGCCGGGCCGTCTTCCGTGGACGACACGCGCGACGTGTCCCGTCGCGTCGAACCAGGTGCGGAGCCACGGCGCTTCGATCGAGACGATGACCTCTTCTCCGGTGAGCACCGGCACTCCGCTCGCGACGAGCATTCCGCCGAGCGAGAGATCGACGGCGCAAACACCGAGCAACTTGAAATCGCGCTCGCGCACGACTTGGCATTTGATGCCGACGGCGTGTCGATCGAAAGCGCGCTCTTCGAGGCCGACGAGAAGCGACGATGTTCGTGCTTCGAGCATGTGCGATACCTCCACACACCCAGGATAGAGAACCCCGCTGGAACGCCCAAAAAATCGGCGCATTTCGGATCGCGACATGCGCGCGACTTAGCGAAGCGCGCGAGGGCCCGGCGTACGCGGCTACTTCTTGTGGCCGGTGCCGCGGATCTCGTCGCGAAGGCTGAAGACGGCCGTCGCTTCGTTGTCCTCGTCTTCGTCGGGCGGAAGCGAGGGCATCGGAACGTCGTCATCGACGATCACGACGACGTCGTCGTTCACGGCTTCGACCTCGGCGGTGTGCGCCTCGAGCTCGATCTCGCCGGTTTGCACTTTCGCGTCGGCGCGTTTCTTCGCGTCCGCTTTCTCCGCTTTCTCCGTTTTTTCGGCCTTTGCGATCGCCGACACGTCCGACGACGAGGAACGGCTTCGCGGCGGCTCGCTCACCTTGTCGCGCGTAACGGACGAAATGATCGGCGGACCCGAGCTCGCGGGCGCGGGTTTCTCTGCTGCCTTGTCTTTCTCCGTCATGGCCGCGGGCGAGAGCGAGCTCGAATGCGACACGAGACCGGATTTTTGCGCGAACGCATCGAGCACTGCGACGAGCGTGTCGTTCGCGGTTTGCGCGACGATTTTTTCCCAGCCGAGGCCGAGCAAAATTCCCTTCGGCGTGCCGTCGCCCGTTTGATGAATCTTCTTCACCCAGTCGGTGAGGTCGGCTTTCGTCAGGCCGTCGGACAAAACATCGGTGCCTTTCAGCTGCCCGCCGCGGCCTTCGATGGTGTCGAGAAACCAGCGTGCATCGAAGAGGCCGAGATCGAACGCGGTCTCGAGCGCTTTGCCGATGGCTTTCTTCGAGAGCTTGCCGCCACGCCAAAAGGTCCACCACGACGTGAGCGGCGCCCATCGCACGACGATCTCGGGCGTGAGCCCCGTCTCGAAGGCGCCGTGATCGATGTCGCCGGCATTGAGCGCGTCGAACACGACCGACTCGACCTTCGCGTCGTCGTCGCGCAGCGCAGCTTTCAATCCGCGAATTCCCCACGCCGACAGAATCGGTCCGCGTACGTCCTTCGGGAGGTGGCGAAAAATCTCGTCTTTGGAGCTCTTGTCGTCGTGCGCGAAAAAGTGCGCGAGCATTTCTTGGCTCGTGCGCACGCGCCCTTCGTTCGAGCGACGAAATTCTTCCAACGTGAGGCAGAACTTCGGAACTGCCGCAACGAGATCGTTTCCGGGGCGACTACGCTCGGCACCTTGTGGCTTGTCCACGCGTGACCTCCGCCAGCGATGTTAGCGCGCAACTCTGCGATGCGTCGGCGTTACTTTTTCGCGGCGGCTGACTTCGCCCCTGCCGATTTTTGGGGTGCCTTTTGTGCGCCTTTGTCGGCATTCGCTTTTTTGGGGTTCTTCGCGCGCCACGCAGCGAGCTGCTTCGCGCGGCGGATCTTGAGTTTGTGTTTTCGGGGAGAATCTTGGGGCGTCGACATGCGCGGAACCTACCAAATTTTTTTTTATTTGGGCAGGCTCGGCTCGCTCGTGCGCCATCGCGCGGAGCCGTCGGGGTCCTCGACCGCGAGCGCGCGCGCCCAGCTCTCGACGATTTCGCCCGCCGGCGCGCTCCATCGCATTTTTCGAAATCGCTCGAGGAGGTGTGGCGTGTGATCTCCCGCACGCGCGCGGTCTCCGTAAACCGCGCGCGCCGCCTCGATCTCCTTCGCGGCTTTCACGTTGTCGCCGCTGACGTGCGCGAACCACGCGAGCGTCAAGTGACGATGTTGGCGAGGCTCCGCTTCGTCGACGGAGAGCACGTCGCATTTCGTGACGAGCTCGGCGGCCGTCGGCGACCCTTCCGCGAGCGCGACCTGCGTGAGAAGGAGCAACGTCTCGAGCGCGCCCCACGGATCGCGTAGGCGCTCGTAAATTTTCGCGGCGACGCGCGCGTGCAGCGCAGACGCTTCGTGGTCGCCCGTGTCCATCGCGATCATGGCGAGGAGGCGCTCGCATGCCGCCTCTCCACGTGGATTGTGGAGCTCGCGAAACGAAGCGCGCGCGCCGAGCGCGTGGGATCGCGCCGCTTCCATTTCGAATGCGCGATGCTCGGCGTGCCCGAGAGCGGTGTCGCATTGCGCGAGCCCGAGACGATATCCGGTGGCGTCGAAAGCGGCGCGCGCCTCGGCGAGAAGCTCGCGCGAGCGTTGATGACCGCCCACCGCGATCGCTATCATCGCCAGCAAAATCAAGCATTGCGCGCCGCCGAGCGAGTCGCCCACCGACGTGCACCGTTCGCGCGCTTCGAGGAGCACGGCGCGCGCGCGTTCGTGCTCGCCGAGCAGATAATCGATCTCGCCGAGGACCACTTGCGCGGCTGCGTGACCGGCTTCGTCGCCCAATTTTTCGAAGCGCGCGATCGACGCGAGCACGCGCTCGCGACCGCGCGCGGGCAGACCGAGATCCGAGTCGATGTGACCGAGGAGGCGTTCGGCTTGCGCGATCTTCGCGTCGTCGGCGGCTTCGAGGAACACACGCAGCGCCGTCTCCGCCTGCTCGCGCGCCTCTTCGAGCTTGCCCGTGTGACGCAGCGCCTCCGCACGCCAATACGAATATTCGGCGGCGGTGCGACCGCTCACGCGGGCGTCGAGAAGGTGCAGATCTTTGAGCGTCGCTTGGGTGTCGCGACCGCGCCGCCACGAGCCCTCGATGAAGCGAAACATCAAGGTCGCCGCGACGTCGTCGTCGCCTGCGCGCAACAGATTTTGCACGCGGTGCTTCATGATGCGGCGCGAGCCCACGGCGGGATGCTTCGCGAGCGCGTTCGCGGCGAGCCGGAAAATCGCGGGCGCGTCGTGTCGCTCCTGCAGCCGACCGAGCAAGTGCTCGAGGAGGAGCGCATGTGGCCAGCGAAACTGATCGTTCTTCCCCGCAAGCAGAATTTGCGCGCGCGTGAGCTCCACCATCGCCTCGCGCGGATCCATTCCGAGCGCCAAAATGAGGGTCTTCAGCACCTCGCCGCGAATGTCCTCGCCGAGCGCCGCCGCGGCGTACGCCGAGAGTCGGAGCTCAGTCGGCACGGCCCGCAGACGCTCGTCCCACAATTCCGCCGTCGTGATCGCGCGACCTTTGAGCGCGCTGTCGGGGACGCCGTAGCGTCCTTTCTCGAGCTTCAAATATCCGCCGCCCGCCCATGCATGCAGAAGCTGCAGCGCGAAGAGCGGGTTTCCCCTGCTCTGCTCGCGGGCACGTGCGACGGCGGCGTCGTCGAGCGGCAGCGTCGATCGCAAAAGCGCGTCGGTCTCCTCGCCGTCGAGCGGCTTCAAGTCGTAGACCTTGCCGTTCCATTCCGCGCGCGCCGCTTCGAGTCGAAGCGCGGCGTCGATGTCGCTCGCGAGCGATTCGCTGCGCGCGGTGGCGACGACGAGCATCTTCATTTTCGCGCTCGTGCGGAGCATGCGCGAGAGCACCTCGAACGTGTTCGGCGACGCGAGATGCAGATCGTCCGACCAAAGCAGAATCGGCCGATCTTTTCCGATGCGCTCGAGCACCTTTCGGGTGACGACCCAGCGCAGCTCGGCGGTGTCGAGCACGAAGCGTTTTCCCGTGGGGCCCAGCGGAACGACCGCGCCGGGCGGCGAAGGTCTCAGCCACTCCGCCGTCGCTGCGACCCACGTGAGCGCTTCGTCGTCTTCGGGATTCACTTCCCATCGATGCATCAGCGTCTGCTCGACAAGCGATCGATCGGCGCCTTCGAGACCGTAATGCGTGTTCACCGCGCCGGTGACGCCGTCGAGCGGCGTGGGAATGCGGCCGTACCTTGCACGAAGAGGAACCATCGCGCCGCGCTCGTGCACTTGCTCGCACAGCCACGATGCGAGCCGGCTTTTTCCGACACCGGCTTCGCCGATGAGGGCGACGAACTGACGAGGCGCGCCTTGTCCCGTCGCGACGTCGTCGATCACTCCCCAAAGTTGATCGCGCTCCGTTTCACGCGCGACGAGCGGCGAAGGTCTCAAGCCGAGCAAACCGGGCGCGAGCGATCGTGCGGCCGCCACTTGACGTCCCATCGCCGGGCTCGACGACGGCGCGGCGGGAGGCGGCGGAATCGAAGCCATCGTGTCTTCGAGCGTGGCCGACGCAGCGGGCCGATGCTTCGCCCACGCGCGACGGGCATCGGCCGCGTATTCGAAGCGGTGCCACGGTTTTTTCGCGAGCAGCTTTTGTACGAAGCCGCTCACGCCTTCCGGCACTCCCGCAGGCAATGCGAGCGGCGGAACGGGCGTTCGCTTGTGCGCGCGAAGCACCTCCTGTGCGTTGCCTTCGAACACTTCTTTGCCGACGAGCACGCGGTACATGATGCAACCGAGCGCATAAAGATCAGTGGGCGGTCCCACGATCGTCGCGCTCTTTCGAATTTGCTCCGGCGCCACCCAACCGACCGTGCCCGCTCCGGCGTGCGTCGCGAGCTCGGGATCCGGCGCGCCGTCGAGCCGCGAGTCGTGGCGATTTTCGCGCAGCCACGCCAGACCGAGGTCGAGAATGTATGCGCGAACGACACCGCCCGTGCGCGCGCCCATGTCGAGCATGATGTTCGACGGCTTCAAATCACCGTGAATGACGCCACGGGCGTGCGCATGCGCGAGACCGGCCATGACTTGATCGACGAGCGACCAAATCACGGGCCACGGCATATGTGTAGTATGCATCCATTCGTGGACGCTCCTTCCGGGCAGCGCGTCCATCACGAGATAGGGCGAGCCATCCGCCAGCGTGCCGAAGTCGCGCGCGCGAACGAGCGCGGGGTGCTCGAGCGACGCGACGGCGCGTGCTTCCTGGTGAAACCACCAGCTCTCTTCGGGACGAAGCTGGCCTTTCGCTTCGTCGGGCGTGCGCAGACGCTTCAACGCGACGCGCTCGCCGCTCACCAAATCTTTGCAGAGGAACACGACGCCCATGCCGCCGCGGCCGAGCTCACGCACGATCTCGTAACGCTGCGCGAGCAGCGATCCCCCTTCGGGCGGGATCGAGGGCGATTTCTCGGGCGGCATGGATCCGAAGAGATTAGACGGTCGACGTTCGAATTCGAGCGAGAAACGAAGGTTGCATTCGCTACGCGGAGTGTTCCGATCGCGGCGGTTGGCTATCCGCGACGCGCTTCCTGCGCCGCACGCAGGCGCTCGCCGATGAGGGTGCGGAGCTTCGGCACGTCGTAGCGGTCGGGCCGGTCGCCTTCGGGCATGCGAGCGATCTCGCGGGCGATCGATTCGGCGTGCGCGCGCGGCTTTTCCGGCAGCCCGAGCTTCTCACCGAGGCTCGCAAGCGCGGCGTGCTCCTCGTCGCTCACGTCCCCGTCGATCTCGGCAATCCATCTCGCGATCGCATACACGAACAACCGATCCTCCTTCGACATTCCGGCGCGATCGATGACGCCGAGATCGATCTTCTTGCTCGTGGCTTTCTCGATCTCCGCGATCTCGTCGAGATCGAGCCCCGATTCGACCGCGGCGCGCACGATCGCATCGGCCTCGTTCGGATCGAGGTTGCCGTCCGCCCACCCGATGGCGGCGAGCGCCACGAAAATATCCCGCCCGAGCTTCTTCTCCGACATGAAGGACAGCCTACGCGCCCGCACGGAGTTCTCGCAAGAAGCTCTGGGCAGACGCGGAGGAGGCGCGGCAAAAATGCCACGAACACCTCGCGCGCCTCACTCGCTCCGGCATCGCGATCTCTAAAATCATTCGATTTTTACGCGGCACGGAACATGAACGACCTTGAGGTGCGTCATGGGAAATCGCGTACGCATACAGCCGGTCATCCTGTCGGAAAAGTGGGATAAATCGTCGCAAGAAAGCGCCGAACCGCGGGAGTTTTCCGGAGAATTAGGTAGGCTGATCGAGTCGTTCGCTTCAGGGGGATTCGAGCGGACGATCCGGCGCGCGAAGGCGATGCCCGTAACGCACAAGGGAGAGAGGCTTTCATGCTGAATTCGACTTGGCGACGGTCAGTGGCAATCGGAGTCTTCGGGGTCCTGGGCTCGGCGCTCGCGTTCACCGCAGGAGCAAAGGTCGGATCGAAGCTCGACCATCAAACGCGGACCGTGTCGGTGGCGCGCGTGCAAATCCAAGAGCTGCAGCAACCGCGGCAAGACGAGACGCCGCCCCAGCAAGTCGCCAACAAATAATTCGGCGCTGCAGAAGCAACGACGCGGCCGGCGCTCTCGCGCTGGTCGCGTTTTTAGTTTGTCGTGCTCTTTTGGGCGCGCTTCGGGGTCGGCATCGTGCGGAACACGAGATCCCAGAGCGGCGATGACACACCGAAGCCGCCGTCGTGGTCCGCGAAGTGATGCGTCATGTGGTGCTTCTTCAACCACTTTCCGATCTTCGTCGTCTGCCGGAAGTGATGCACGAAGTAGTGCGTGCCGTCGTAGAGCAAGTACCCAATGCCGAAGCCCACGTAGTAGGGCTCGCCGATGCGCACGCCGAAGAGATGCGTGAAGGTCACGTAGAAGATGACGGCGAGCGGAACGCTCACGCCGAGCGGCATCACGAGACGATCTTTGTCGTTCGGATAATCGTGATGCACGCCGTGCAAGAGGAAGTGAATGCGCTTGCCGCGCGCGGTCTCGTTCGTCCAATGAAAGACGTAGCGATGCAGGACGTACTCGACGAGCGACCAGCTCAATGTGCCGGCGGCGATCATTCCGAGCGTTGCGAGGACGCCGAGCGGCGCGCGGCCGCCCTCGCATCCGACGGAGCGGTACATCACGTACGCGAGGACGGGGATCCACGTGACGAACGGAGTCGCCGGGTGGATTCGCGAGAACCACTCGATGAAATCGCTCTCGAACATGCGGGTCGTGACCGCGTGCTCGGTGGGGCGCTTCTCGGACGTCCGCGACACGGAGGGGGTCATCGTTTCGCGCGCCTACATTAGAACTCGATGCCCACATGGGCAAGCGAATGTGCGCGCTTTTTTTCTACGCGTGTAGCGACGAAACGGCCTCGCCGTCCGGTCGACGAGGCTAACGCGGCGGAGCTTTCATGCGGTACTGCGCCTTGTACTTGTCCTTATAGGCTTCGTGGCATGATTTGCAGGCCGCTTTCGCGGCGGCAGCATCGCCCTTTTTCGCGGCGTCCGAGCCTCGCTTCGCGAATTGGCTCCATGTCGACCAGGACGCGTCCGGCGAACTCGCGGCGACCTTGTCGAACGACGCCGCGAGGCCTGCGTTGTCGCCGGCTGCGAGCGCGGGCGCCATGTTTTGGCGCATCCACTTCTGGAGGGGGCACGGATTTTCTTTGGAGCCGCACGACGCGTCGTCGGCATGTGCGAGAGGCACGTGGATCGATGCCGCCGCTCCGAACGCGAGCGCGAACGCCAGGGGAGCAACGAGGAGGACATGCGACGACATCCAGGTTTTTTTCATCATGCGATCCTTTGAGCGCGTGACGCGCGTTTCCGAGAATGTCGGACGAGAAATTTCGACGACTCATTCAACAGACGCGTTCGCGCGAGAATGGTTTCGAATTTTTTTCGATCCAAATTCCCAAGATTTTCCCCACGAAAGGGCGAACGTGGGACACGCATGTTCGCTCGCGCTTGATCGCGAACGAAACTTGTAGCATGCAAGGGCCCCCCATGGCCGACCAAGACAGGTTCGTGCGTGCTCTTCTTACGGTGTCTCGTGCTCTCGGGCGCATCTCGAGGGAGCGCGCGCGCAGCGGCGACGTGACGCCGCAGCAAGCGGAGACCCTGCAGCTCATTGCCGAACGCGGCGCGATCTCGACCTCGTCGCTCGCCACCTCGCTCGGCATCGATCCATCGACGGCAAGCCGCAACCTCGCCGGCCTCGAGCGCAGTGGATTCATCTCGCGCAAGAAGGGCACCGACGACGGCCGCCAGACCGACGTGCGCCTCACGCCGCGTGGCAAGCGCGCTGCTGAATCCGCATCGGACGGTTCATCGCAGACCATCGCCGCCTTGCTCGAGAAAATCCCGCGCACCGATCGCCAGCGCGTCCTCGAAGCGCTCGAATCGCTCGCGCGTGTCGTCGAGGGCTGAACCTGCCCA
>JAICXU010000360.1 GCA_025934595.1 Polyangiaceae bacterium
GCGGGGCTCGGCCTGCTCGTAGGCTCGCGCACGTCGAGCTCGGAGGTGGTGCAGGGCCTCATCAACTTCGTGTCGCTGCCGATGTACATGTGCTCGGGCGTGTTTTTCTCCGCCGATCATTTTCCGGACTGGTCGCAGCCGTTCGTGCGCGCGTTGCCGCTCACGGCATTGAACGACGCGCTCCGCGCCGTCATCACCGACGGCGCCGGCGTCAGTGCGATCGCACGACCGCTGATCGTGATCGCGATTTGGGGAGTCCTCGCGTTCGCCGCCGCGCTTCGCCTATTTCGCTGGAGCTAGCGCGCGCGCTGCATGTCGCGCGAGCTTCTCGCGAGCCAATGAGGATCAGTGGTGCTGCGCGTTCGGCGGCAAATGCACGCCCGGCGGGAGATGAACGCCTGGCGGAAGACCGCGCTCACCGGGACCCGTGCCGACTCCGCCCGGCCCGCCCAAACCGCCGCCGCCCATGAATCCGCCGATCGCGGTGGCGATGTCGACGACTTTGTACGAAGGCGGCGGAACGAAGAGATTCGGGTCGAGCGTTTTCTTGTCGACCTTCGTGACCTCGATGCGACCGACCTCGGTCTTGCCGTCCTTGTCGAAACCGACGCCGCGAAGCGGAAAATGCGCGCCGTCGACGAGCTCACCGAGCGCGGCGAATTCGGCCGGCGCACCCGTCATCGGAAAGTGGAACCAGGACACGCCTTGCTGCGCGACGCACACGTCGGCTTTGCTCGCGTCACCCGGCTCCGTGTTTTGAATCTCCCAGATCTCGCACGAGAACCCCGCGACGGTGTCCGTCTTGCCGGTCTTCGTCACCTTCGGCGGGTACTTCGGAGGCTCGGCGGTGCTGCCGGTGGCTTTGTGCTCGGTCGGCGGCTTGAAGTCTTTCATCTGCTGACCGATGGTGTTGAGGTCGATCATGATCGTCTCTTTTTGTTGATCGAGGACGATGTACGCCTTCTTCGCGTCGTTATCGACGATGCCGTAGACGTGACCGATCTTCTCGGCGCCGTCGAAGTTCGTCGGCATGTCCGCGCGGAACTTATTTCCCTTCACTTGAAGAGGGACGGCAAACGTCTGATCGGGCTTGCCCGCCTTGCCCTTCGCGGTGGCCGAGATGTCGAGCTCGCCCTCGAGACCCGTGAGCGAGAGCGAGCTCGATGCTGCCGCTCCGCCCTCGCCGCTCGGGGCCCCACCCGCAATCGACTTCAACTTGTCACAACCTGAAAGCGCCAAGAGAAGAGACGAAGCCACGAGGCCTTGCACGACCATCGACTTTTTCATGGCCGCCAAGCTAGCGGAAAAGCGACAATCCTCCCATGCTTTTTCCCGGCCTCTTTCCCGAGAATGCCGAGCGGCGCGCGCGCGTGCGCATGGTGATCGATCGCGAGCACTACGATCTCGTCGTGCGCGAGGCCATCGAGTCCGCGAAAATTTCCGTGTGGATCGCGACCGCGAATTTGAAATCGCTGATGGTGGAAGCGCCGATCGGAACCCGTGCGCGCGTGCGTGGTCGCTACGTCTCGATCTTGGACACCTTCGAAGGTTTGATTGCGCGCGGCGTCGAAATTCGCGTGCTCCACGCGACGCCGCCTTCGCGCCCGCTGCGCGAGGAGCTTCGCAGGCGACGACCTCTCACCGTGAACCCGCGTTTCCGAATGCGCGCGTGTCCGCGCGTTCACCTCAAGATGATCGCGGTCGACGGTCGCCTCTTGTATCTCGGAAGCGCGAATTTCACCGGTGCCGGCCTCGGCGCAAAAGGCGAGGGTCGCCGCAATTTCGAGATGGGTGTGCTCACCGATGACGACGTCATGCTCGATGTCGCTCAAGCACGCTTCGAGCGAATCTGGCGAGGTGCGGAATGTGCAGGATGCAAGCTGCGTACGGTGTGCGCCAAACCGATCGATCGACTGAAATGATCGCGCCGCTGTCTTCATCCAACTCTCACCTTTTGAAACGGAGGATCCTGCATGCGTAACCACGTGGTCGGACTCGTCTCGATTGCCGTAGGCACTCTCGGCGTTTTTCTCGGCGCATGCAGCAGCTCGAACAGCGGATCGGGGACGGCGAGCAGCTCGTCGGATTTCATCGACCAGTATTGCAGCATCTACGCGGGGTGCTGCGGCGCGGAGAGTTACCCGTCCGACGGCAAGCAGTGCAGAACGTTCCTGTCGCTCGAAGCGAGCGGAACGTACAACGCACAAGCCGGCAATGCGTGTCTCTCCGCGCTGCAATCGGCGGCGCAAAAAGATCCGACGTGGTGCGTCGACGACACCGCCGACACGAACCGAGCATGCGACGGCGTCTACGGCAACACCAAGGGCGGCAGCGTGCAGCCCGGCGGCACGTGCCAGAGCACCAGCGATTGCGCGGCGGCGCCCGCCGGTGACACGGTCGATTGCCGCGACTACTTCGGATCGGGCGGTGCGTCGACGAAGATTTGCCAAGTATGGGTTCCGGGTAAAGCCGGCGACGCATGTGGAGGCACGCAAACGACGCTCGCGGGTGGCGGGACGGAAACCAGCTTCAACGGCTCCGAAGACAGCGACGGCGGGACGTTCCCTTCGCAAATCGTGATCTGCAACACGGCGGACGGCGTGACGTGCTCCAGCACCGGCACCACGGGTGACACGTGCGTCGCGCTAGGCCAGCCTGGCGACACGTGCCAGTCCACGGACAGCTGCGTGCCTACGGCGTACTGCGATTTCGGCGGAACGAGCAAGTGCGTCGCACGCGTCGCCGACGGTGGCTCTTGCACCGCGAGCTCGCAAAGCTGCGTGGCCAACGACTACTGCGATTCGGCGTCGTCGACCTGCAAGGCGACGCTCGCGTCGGGCTCGGCCTGCACGACGCCGCAGCAATGCCAGTCCGACGATTGCACGAATGGAAAATGCGGCGCGGGCCTGGCGGGATTCGGCCTCGGCATTCTGTGCGGCAGCCCGACGAGCGCCGGCGACGGCGGCTGAAACACCTATTTTTCAGCCGCATTTCGCGCCGACCGAGAGCGCGCTGCAAGCCAGCGCGCTTGGATCAGCACCAGTGGATGCGCACGCGATACGTGATCTTCACTTCTTTTCGTGACGGGATCTTCACGGTGAACGTGAACGTGTGCGCGTCTTGCTTCACGGCCGGCGCGCTCGAATTCACGATCTCCCAATCGCCGCCGACGGGCTCGATGTCCTCGACCTCCGTCCCCGTGTCTTTGTGATTCTTGAGCGTGATCTCCCACGCGCTCTCGCTCGCGCAGCTGCCGAGCGTCTTCCATTCCATCTCTTTGCGATCACCGACGACGTCGAACGCTTCGCCCATCTTGATGCGGAGCTTCTCGTCGCGCGGCGTGTGGTCGATCGCGTCTTCGCCGATGAACTGTTTCGATCCGCTCTTGTCGGCTTTGTAGACGCGCACGGTCCCTTTCGGGAGCGGCATGCCGAGGTGATTCGCTTCTTTGTTTTCGATGTCGAGATAGACGCCGACTTTTTGGTTACTCATCACCTGCCCATAGCTGCCGCGATACCAATATGGCTGGCCGTAAAACATCAGCTTCTTGTTCACGCCGATGCCGTGCGCGTCGAGCAAGACGACTTGCTTCTGCTCATTTTGCAGGAGCGTCGTGGGTCGGTCGAGCGTGTAGAGGTGGTACTCGAAGAAGCCTTCCTCTTTGAATTGCGGCGCGGCGGATGCCGCGGGCGGCGCATACGCGGATTTCTGCGCATAGCTATAATCCTGCGCCGGCTGCAGACGCTGCACGTCACCCGCCACCAATTTCAGCTTCGCGTTTTCGTAGCTCGTGCCAGTTTGGTTGTTCAGCGTGACCCAGCCCGTGAGATCGCCGAGCGTGTCGGCGTCGTTCAACACGAACACGTAGTCGGCCGACCAATTCAGATTTTGCGTGAGGTAGGTGACCTCGACTTTTTGCTTCGGCGACGTGGCGTCGAGCATCCACACGAGCGTGGGCTTCGCGATGAGATTTTGCGGCACCTCGGGGAATGCGAAGCGACCGGGGAAATCGTACGTGATCTCGCCGTTGATCTTCAGCACCGTGCCGTTCGACACGGAGAGGACGTCCGCGTCGTACGCTTCGTCTTTTCCCGTCTTCTCGTTGTAGCGATACACCTTGATGCGCTTGCCGACGTACTTCTCGAGCAGCTTCTGCGGGCTCAAGAGATCGTAGCGGTAGTTTTGCTCGAGCACGCGGAGCGCGTTCGGATTCGAGAGCGACTTGATGTTCACCGTGGCCGGTTGGATTTGCTCGGCGACGTCACGGAACTCGAGCTCGCTCCGGCCTTGCCCGACCGTGATGTTTCGCACCTCGCGCACGAGGCCGAAGTTCTGGTTGTAGACCGTGATCGAGACGTCCTCGCGATCGGCTTGGGTGGACTTGAACGCCGGAGCGGCTTGTTTTTGTGCCGTTTGCGCGATCGCGGGGACCGCGATCGAGATCGCGCCGAGCGTCGCCGCGAGCCTCAAATAGCGCGCGGGCCTGCGCGCGACCTCACTGCGAGAGCGCTTCATCGTTTTTCCTTTTTTCAGCACCACGAGACCCTCACTCGGTAGGTCACTTTCACTTCTTTGCGCGCGGGGATTTGCACCGTGAACGTGAACGTCTGCGCGTCTTGCTTCACGTACTCCTGGCTCGATTGAATGACGTCCCAATCGCCGTCGACCGGCTCGACGTCCTCGACCGTGACCGGCGTGTCCTTGTGATTCTTCAGTGTGATTTCCCAATCGCTCTCGCTCCGACAGGTGCCGAGCGTCTTCC
>JAICXU010000214.1 GCA_025934595.1 Polyangiaceae bacterium
CGCCGATCGTGAGCGCGCCGCCGAAGAGAACGATCGCCCGCGGAGCTTTCGTGACCGCGCGCGCGACGAACGACATGATCCGCGACTGCTCGGGCAGCGCTTTTGGAGCCGTTTTTTCGCTCGTGTCCATCCACGCGACGAGCGGCGGCATCAGGAAAAACGCGGCGCACCATGACAGCACCATGCCGATGCCGCCGATGCATCCGAATTGGCGGAAGCCGCGAAATTGAGTGATGACGAGCGATACATAGGAAGCGCCCGCCGCGAGCGCGGCCGAGAGCGTGCCGATCTTCGCGCCGTCGATGCCGAGCACGAGCGATTCGTGAACGGATCTTTTCTTGCGGCGCTCCTCGACGTAACGCGCGAGGAGGACGATGCCGAAGTTGATCCCGTTGCCGACGATGATCGAGCCTAAAAATGCGGTGTTCGAGTTGAGCTCGGTGATCGAGAGCGGCGGCAGCGACGCCAGCGCGAACGAGTACACCGTCGCGAGGAGAAGAGGCGCGATGAGGATGACGAGGCTTCGCCACCAGCGGTAATAAAGAATGATGACGGCGCCGACCAAGAAGAAGACGACGACGCTCGAGATCGAGAGATCGTTGACGAGCGCGGCGAGCTCCTCGGTCGAGATCGCGACGTCGCCCGAGTAACCGACGCGCATGCCGGGCGCGTAGGAAGCGACGCCGCCCAATGCTGCGACATCGTCTTGCACCTTCTTGTAGAGCTCGCGCGCTTTTTGATCGCCGGTCGCGTACGAGCCGACCTCGATGAGCATCACCGCGACGTGCAGCTTCTTGCTCGAATACCGCGCGCCGTCGGCGTTTCCGCCTTTCGGGGAACGTTCGTCGTATTTTTTCTGGATGTCGTCGAAGTTGAGCGGCGGCGGCTTCTCCTCCTCGTCGAGCAGGTTGCCCGTCGCCTTCATCGCCTCGTAGTCGCGGCGCGCCTCGATGCGCTCGCGGATCGTCTTCAAATCCGGCAGATCGATGTAGAGCGCGGCATGCTTCTCGATGAACTTGCGCTCGTCTTCGGTGCCGAGCCGCACCGAGTTCACGAGCTCCGGCGGATATTTTTTGACGCGCGCCGCGAGGTCGTCGAGGACCTTGTCGGCTTGCTCGACGTTGTCTGCGTTCCCCGTGTCGACGACCACGCCGAGAAACTGCAGGCCTGGCATGCGCGCGCGCACCTCGTCGACGGCTTTCACGCTCGGCGAGTCGCGCGGCAAGAGCTCCTGCACGTCGCTCTTCAAGTTCGCGTAGAGCATCGCCGTACGCCACGTCGCGGGAATGGCGAGAACGAGCGCGATCGTCCAGATGATCTTCCCGTGCCTCAGGACCCACGCGACGTACCGATCGATGCGCGTCATCGGACGACCTTCACGTAGACGAGCGCGTAGAGGACGACCGCGCCCCAAATTCCGGCGAACACATCATCCATCACGACGCCCCAGCCTCGCGACCACTTTTCGGCGGCGCGCGCCGGCCACGGTTTGAGCTGATCGAAAATGCGAAAAAGCACGAAACCGGCCAAAATCCCCGCAAATGTGAACGGCGCGACGAGCAGCGTGATGAGCACGCCGGCCACTTCGTCGATGACGACGATCTGCGGATCCTTCTTCTTCGTGTCGTCGACGACGATGTGCGCCGCCCACACGCCGACGAAGGTCGCAACGACAGCGGCGAGCGCGATCGTCCAAAGGCCGTGCGGGCGAAGCACCATGTAAAGCGGAATGGCGCCGAGCGTGCCGGCGGTACCGGGTGCCAGCGGAACTTTTCCGCAACCGAACCAGGTGCCGAGCACGTAGGCCGCCTGCGTGCGAATCCTGCGTGGCTCACGCGCCATTCTGAACTGGAGCTGCGTCGCCCAGCCTCGCTGCTTCGGTGCGTCGCTGCCAAATCCATTTCACGCCGTAATGCACGGAGACTGTGTAGATGATGCCGAGAATGACGTCGACGATCCAATGATGATCGAGATACACGGCCGCGAAGCACATCGTCGCGAAGAACGCGCCCGTCGCGATTTTCAGCGGCGCCTTGAAGAACTTCCAGCCGTAGAGGATCAAGAGGAGCGGGTAGGCGACATGCAGCGACGGCACCGCGCCGAAGACGTCGTTCGAGCGTCCGTAAAATCCGGCGAAGTATTTCCAATTCATCAACGCGTCGACATGCGCGAGACGGGGACCTTCGCTCGCGTGCGCCGTGAGATCCGCGGTACATCCGTGCGCGTGGTAGTACCAAGGCGGCGCGGCGGGATAGAGGTGATAGGTGAAGAATCCAGCCAAATTCAGCAGTAGAAACGTCCAACCGAATCGCTGCATGGCCGCGTAGTCGCGCGTGTAGAGAAAGATCGCGAACGCGACGTCGACGTAGATGAACGTGCCGTAGGGAATGGCGCAGATGATGTCGAGCAGCGTCGTGTGGTGAAGCAAAAACCAATCGTGCACCGATCCGCGAACGCCGCCGCCGAGATCGACGGACAGGATGGACATGTCGATTGCGCGGAGATCACAGATGTGCACGCGGTCGGCCGTGATGCCCACGTACTTCACGAAGCGCATGCCGTCGTAGACGAGCGCGAGCAGGCCGATGGGATAGAGGCCCAAAAACAATTTCTTCGTGGCCGCGTTGCCGAGCGCCAGCGCGTAGACGACGAAGAAGAGCAAGAAGAGCTCGAAGCGACGCTCTCCCGAGATCACGACGGTCCAAATGAACCATCCCAAAAATGGCGCAGTGAGAAGGAGCCCGGCGTAGCCCGGCCAAAGGCTCTCGACGTGATTCAAAAAGCGACGAATCACAGATTCTTCCAGCCTTTTTCTTCCGCGAGCGCGAACACCTCGCGCAGGATTGCGGCGGCATTCGCGGCCGTCTCTTCATCGAGCGTGAGCGACGGCTGGAGCCGAATGCGCGGCGCATAAGCCATCGTGAGGAGGCCGCGCTGAATACATGCATCATACACGTGTTTCGCGGCGAGCGCGGAAATAGGCTCTTTCGTCTTCTTGTCCTTCACCATTTCGATCGCGAGAAACATGCCGCGGCCGCGCACCTCTCCGACGAAGCTGAAGTCGTCTTGGAGGGGCTTCAGCATCGCGAGGAATTTTTCGCCGACGACACGAGAGTTTTCGACGAGCTCTTCTTCGTCGATTGCCTCGAGCGCGGCAGCGCCGGCGGCAGCCCCGAGCGGATTGCCGCCGTACGAAGACGACGAGCCGGACGGATTCGACCAAGGCTTCGCTTTCGAGATCTCGTCGGTCGTGAGGACGGCCGAGAGCGGAAATCCGCCGCCGAATGCTTTGCCGAGCGTGACGATGTCGGGCCGGACGCTCGAATGCGAGACGCCCCAATATTTTCCGGTGCGCCCGAAGCCCGTGATCATCTCGTCGGCGATGAAGAGCGCGCCCATCTCGTCGGCGACAGACCTCACGGCAGGCAGAAAGTCGTCGGGCGGAATGACGTTGCCGGCGGTGCCTTGCATCGGCTCGGCGATGAACGCCGCGATGCGCCCCGTCGAATTATTTTTGAGCTGCTTCCGCGCGACGTCGATGCAGCCTACGCCGCACGACGGGTACGAGGAGTTGATGGGGCACCGATAACAGTCGGCGTACGGAACGACGTGCGATCCCGGGACCATCGGGCCGAGACCGTCCTTGAACGACGATCCCATCAGCGACAAAACCCCCATCGTTTTGCCGTGAAATCCGCCCCAAAAGCTCACGAGCTCATTTTTGCCGGTGTGCGATTTCGCGAGGCGCAGCGCGCTCTCCACCGCTTCCGCGCCGCTCGAATAGAGCTGCACGCGATGCAGGCCCTTCGCGGGCTCGTGCGTGGCGAGCCGTTCGACGAGATCGACGCGGACCTCGGACGTGAACGAGCCGACCGACGCACGCATCACTTGATCGGCGATCGCTTGCGTGACCTTCGGATGTGAATGTCCGAGCGCGTTCACGCCGATGCCGCCGATGAAATCCAGGTGCGTGTTGCCGTCGACGTCGGTGACGGCGCTGCCGCGCGCGCGGTCGACCACGATGCCGCTCGTGATCGCGTAGTTCTGCAGACCGGGTGCGATGTGCGCGTCCTCGCGATTGCGAAGCTCCGTGCTCCGAGGCCCGGGCACGATCGTCTTCAGATGCACCTTCTGATTTTTCGGCTGCGACGGGTTCATGCGGTCTTCTTTTCGGGCACTTTCTTGAACACCTTCTTGAACACGAAGCCTCGCTGCATCGGGAAGTTCCACAGCACGCTGACGAGAGCCGCGACCATGGCCCGCGCGAAGACGTACTGCACTTGCGCCACGTCGTGAACCAGCCACTCGCCGATCATGTTCAAAAGGAGGCTCGCGCCCGAGACGAAGGCGTACCGCAGGGCCTGGTGACCGGCGTGACCTTCGCGATTTCGGAAAATCCAGCGCCGTCCGAGCGTGAAATTCGTGACCGCGCCCACCCCCGCGCCGATGCCGGTGGCCCACACCGGGGCAATGGCGGCGAAATGAACGCACGCGATCATGGTTCCGAAGTCGACCGCGGTCGTGAAGATCGACGCCGCTTGATGCTTCACGAACGTCGCGCCTATGCCTCTGCGCGGCGCGCGTGCTTCATCACGCGCCTCCGCGTGCGCCTGATCACCCAGGGCAATCATCAGGGACGCCTAGCGTGCGAGACGATGAAGCTCGGCGTTCGAATGCTCGGCTTCTTCGACTTCGCGGGCCTCCGCGTGCGGATCGTCGCGCTCGCGAAGGGCACGCGAGACGGCAGCGAGACGGCGAACCGCCGACGCATTTCCGACGACACCGACGAGCGCGAGAGCGAACGCGATGGGCGCGATCGACCACGCCGCATCGTGCGAAAGGGCTTGAAAAATAGGGGTAATGGCGATCGCTAGAGTGAGGTACACGGCGCGCTCGGTGCGGCGCATGGCTCCCCGCGGCGCCGGCACCTGCATCGCTTCGGCCTTCGCCGTCGCGTAGCTCACCATGAACGAGCCGCCGAGCGCGAGCATCGAGAGGCAGAGAACGAGCTCACGATCGCGGAAGAAAAACGCGAGGCCCGCGAGGAACGCGAGCTCGACGTAGCGATCGACCGCGGCGTCGAAGACCTCGCCGGCGTCGGACGACGTGCCTGTCTCGCGCGCGATCCAGCCGTCGAGCGCGTCGCCCGCCGCCGAGATCGTGGCGACGACCGCGGCGATGCCGAAGTGTCCGAACGCGAGCAGAACGCCCGCCGCGAGCCCCAAGAGCAGCGACATGACCGTCATCATGTTCGCGGTAACGCCGAGCTTCAGCGCCGCATGACCCGCCGGCTGCATGAACCAGTACAGCATCTCCATCGGTCCCTTCGACAGGAACGCGGACTCGCCCTCTTTTTCGACGCGCGCATGCCGCGCACGACCACGCGCCAAAACGCGCACGGCGTACGCGAGACCACCCGCGAGGGCGGCTGCGACGATCGTCAGAGAGAGGGCGAGATCGATTCTCACGTGCGCAGGCTTTCTTTTTTGCTCTTCCCGTTGCCGTTCACGTTGCGCTTGGAGACGGGGGGAGCGACGTCGGCGCCGGACAGCATACGCTCACGGGACTCGTCTGCGGCGGACGCATACGCGGCGTTGATGAGCTCGACACAGCGAAGCGCGTCTTGCGCGTCTTTTCCGGCGTAGTCGCCGTTTTCGATCGCGGTCGAGAAACGCTCGAAGAGCGAACGGAACCAGATCGTATGCGAAGCGTCCATCCAGTCGCTCGCGATTTTTTCTTCCGTGACTTTCCACGTGCGGCGCGTGTTCGCGTTGCCCGTGTCCTCGCTCATCACGCTGACCTCGACGTCGTCGTCTTCGACGCGGATCGCGCCTTTTTCACCGTGGATCGTGTAGATCACCTTGCGAATGCCGGCGCGCCACGTGAGCTGCGCGACGGCGGTGCCCGTCGGAAATTCGATGTGCGTGGAGAACGTGTCCTCGGTGTCGAACGCGGGTTGGCCATTCGCCGCTTTCGCCGTCGACATCTTCGCCGTGATCGACGTGGGGTAGGACTGCAGCCAGTCGAACGCCAAGTAGAAGGTGTGGCTGCCGTGATCCATGGCGATACCGCCGCCCGAATACTTCTTCTCGCGGCGCCACGACTCGCGCCACTCGCTGACGCCACGCGCATGCGTGTTGCGGAACGTGTCGAGCGTGACGTGATGCACTTTGCCGATGGTGCCGGCGTCGAGGACCTTCGCGAC
>JAICXU010000678.1 GCA_025934595.1 Polyangiaceae bacterium
GGCGGAGCTGCCGACGGATCGGCAGGCTTCGGATCGGCGACCTGCGCAGCCGGGGCTTGGGTCGCAGGATCGGCCGCGACGGGATCTTGCGGCTGCGCCGGAGCTTGCGGCACCGGGGCCTGCGAAGCCCCTGCGGCGAACGATCCTCCCGCAGGTTGCCCCTGGATTTCGTGCTGCCCTTCTTGGGGCGACGTGGCCGCCATCGCGGTGTGCACGATCGGCGGCGGCGGATCGATGACAGGCTTTCCGCGCGTGCCCACCCGAATCACGGCGAGGGCGACGATGGCCGCAGCCGCACCGACGCTCCACTTCACGTAACGCTGCAAGTGTCGACGGCGAGCCTTCGCTTCTGCAGTCATTTTCTGCAAGGAGCGCGGGTCGAGCGCGCGACGGAGCTCCGCCTCTTCTTGCTCGTGCTCGAGACGGGCTTGCGCGGCCGCCGCCTTCTCGACGCTGGCGCGACGCACGAAGAACGAGTCCTCGAGATCGCTCGGAAGCGACGACGACGTGACCGGCGGAATGCTGATTTCGTCGGCATTCACCTCCGCCAGCGCATGCACCTCCGAGACGCTCGCGTCCTCGTGCGGAGGCGGCAAAATGCCCGCGCTCGCGCGCATGCCGGATTGCGGGCCTGCCGTCAGAGCTTGCGAGTCGCGCGAGAGATCTCGCGCCGCGCTCGAGGCTCCGAACGTCGCCATCTCGGCTGCCGGCCGTTGGGCTGTCGGCGCCTGCGACGCTCGATTCTTCTTCTTTCCCCCCCGCGACCGTTTCGATTTCTTCGCCATGTATGACCGGAGTGGTGTGGTTTCCTGGTTCGTTTCTGGTTCGAACGGAGTTGCGTTCGAGCTCGGTAAGCAATGGCCGTGCGAGCCGAGATTCGTGACGTTTTGCTCTCTCGAAAGATCAAAAAAACGCGCTGCTCTTTTGCTTCGTTTGGGCCTGGAATTTGGGGGCTAGTATAGGGGCGGCTCATCGCCCCGTCACCGTCACCCGCGCTTCTCTTCGTGCTCGCGCCGTCAACGAATGCACGACGCAGAAGTCGCGCGCCCGGAAAAAGAATGAGCCACAGTGACACATGGCTCGTGGCAACGCTCCAAAAAATAGTGATCTCAAGAACGACAAAAAGCTCGTTCTGAACAAAGGGGCGCTCGCCGAAATCGAACGCGGTCACCCGTGGATTTGGCGCGGATCGATTTCGAGGGAATCCATCGAGGATTTGCGGCGGATGGCCGCCGGCGACGAGGCCGCGCTCGTCACGCAGGACCGACATGTAGTGGCACGTGCGATCGTGGATCCTGACTCGCCGATTTCGGCGCGCGTCTGGACGATGGAGGATGAGCCGATCGACGAAAAATTGATCGCGGCGCGCATGGCGAGAGCGATCGCTCTGCGTACCCGGATCGCGGAGACCGACACGAACGCGTATCGCCTCCTGCACGGCGAAGGTGATCGCGCTCCGGGCGTCGTCGTCGACCGCTACGCAGACGTCGCCGTGCTTCGTCTCGACGGCGACGGCGTCCGCGCGCGGAAGGATTCGATCACGCGTGCGATCGAGCCGATCCTACGCGAGCTCGGCATCGGGACGCTCCTCCAACGCGGACGCGCCGACGAAACGGTCGTGCTCTTCGGCGAGCTTCCGAAAGGACCCATCGCCGTGCGCGAGCATGGCGTGCCGTTCGTGGCCGACGTCGTGCGAGGACAGAAGACGGGCGCGTTCTTGGATCAACGCGAGAATCGTCGTCGCGTCGGCGCGATGGCAAAGGGAAAGTCGGTCTTGAATTTGTTCTCGTACGCGGGCGGATTTTCGCTTCACGCCGCCACGAACGGCGCGAAAAAAGTGACGAGCGTCGACATCGCGGGCGCGGCGCACGTGACCGCGCAAGAGAGCTTCAAAGCGGCCGGCGTCGATCCGCGCGCCCACGATTTCGTCACCGCCGACGCGTTCGCATTTTTGGAGAACGCGAAACGGCAGGGAAAATCGTGGGATTTGATCGTGAGCGACCCGCCGAGCTTCGCGCCGAACGAAAAGTCGAAAGAGCGCGCGCTCGCCGCGTATCGGTCGCTCCACAAAGCATGCGCGGCCGTGCTCGCGCCGGGCGGAACGTTCTGCGCGGCGTCGTGCTCGAGCCACGTCGATGCGCGTGCGTTTTTGACGACGCTCGACGATGCCGCGCTCGGTCGCCACGATCTCAGGCTCGTGGCTCTCTACGGTCCGCCCGAAGATCATCCGACGCTGGCGGCATTCCCCGAAGGTCAGTATTTGAAGTTCGCCGAGCTCGCATGAAGGTCACCGCCTCGTGAAGGTCCAGAAGCACGAATACTTCGACGTCGAAAACGGCGCCGGTTGGACGATCTCGCTGAAGCACGTCGCGAGCGACGCGGAGCCCACGCACGGGCCCGCGCTCATCGTACCGGGCTACGGCATGAACTCCTTCATCTTCGGATTTCATCCGAACGGCCTCTCTCTCGAGGACTACCTCGCGAGCCGCGGCATCGAGACGTGGAGCGTGGATTTGCGCGGCATGGGACGCGCGAAAAACAAGAGCGGCACGGAAGACTTCGGTCTCGCCGATCTCGTCGACGACGTCGGCATCGCGATCGAAGCGGTGATGGCGAGGACGAACTCCAAATCGAAACAGATCGATCTCGTGGGTTGCAGCCTCGGCGCGACGCTCGTCTTCGCGCATCTCGCGCTTCGTCCGAGCGCGAGGGTTCGCAGCGCGATCAATTTCGGCGGGCTCGTGACGTGGAAGAAAATTCATCCCGCGCTCCGCATCGCGTTCGCGTCCGAGCGCTTCGCGGAGAAGCTGCGCATCAAGCACACGCGGATGATCGCGGGCCTCGCTTTGCCCATCCTAGCGAAGCATCTGCCTCAATTACTTGCAATCTACATGAATACGGAATCGACCGACACCTCCCCCGTCGCGACGATGATCCAAACGGTGGAGGATCCGAAC
>JAICXU010000884.1 GCA_025934595.1 Polyangiaceae bacterium
ATCGTTCCCCCCGCCGCTTGCACGATGCTCTGGCTGATCGCGAGCCCGAGACCCGTGCCTTGCTCCTTCGTCGTGAAGAACGGAACGAACAGGTTTTTCAGCACTTTTTGGCTGATTCCGGGCCCCGTGTCGCGCACCGCGACCTCGACGAACTCGAGGAGACCTTCGTCGGGACGGGACGACCGCGATGCGACCGATCGCACCGATCCGCGTTCCCCCGCCGGCATCGTCACCCACGCGCGCGCGAGCCTTCGCGGCGTCGTCGAGACCGTGATTTTTCCGTGCCCGTTCATCGCTTGCATCGCATTCTGCAAAAGATTGATCACGACCTGGCGAAATTGCTCGGGGTCGATCTTCGCGCGCGCGATCGTGTCGGAGAGCTCGAGGCGAACGTCGGTGGCGGCGCTCTGCTGATTCGAGAGAATTTGCACCGTGCGCCGGATGGCGGCGTTGATGTCGAGAGGCACCGGATTGCCGGCATGCGGACGCGCGTAATCGAGAAAGCTGCCGACGACGCGATTGAGGCGATCGACTTCTTCGAGAATGATGCCGACGAACTCGCTCGCAGTCGGATCGTTCGCATCCGCAGGCGTTTCTTCGAGGAGCTGCGCGGCGCCCTTGATCGCGCCGAGCGGATTTTTGACCTCGTGCGCGAGACCCGCCGCCATTGCGCCGAGCGCGGCCAAGCGATCGCGTTCCTTCATGCGCGAATAGAGTCGGCTGTTCACGATCGCGACGCCGATTTGCGCCGCCACCGTTTCGAGGAGCGAAATTTCTTCGGGCGTGAACGCATCACGCACGCGATCGTCGGCCACGCAGATGACGCCGAGCATCTCGCCGCCGGGGCCCGGGTTCGTCGCCGAAGGATCGTCGGCCTTGACCGCGAGGAGCACCGCATTTCGCAGCGGTCCGAGTGAGCTCGCCGCGGCCGTGAGGACCGGCGCCTCGGTCTCTTTGGATTCGCGCGCGACCTCTTCGAGCGCGAGAGAAGGTGCAGCGGCGAGCTTGTCGAGCAAGGGCCGCGCGCTCAGATTTTCGATGCGCATGGGCGGCGTCTCACCGATGGATCCCGCCAAATCCAAGCCATTTCCTTCTTGATCGCGAATGTAGATCGCGCAGGAGGTGACGCGGCGCGAGTCTTCGAGACCGCGCAAAAGTGTCTGCACCATCTCGTCGATCTCGAGCACGTGCGAGAGGCGACGACGCAGCTCCGAGACGCTCGTCTCGAGGTCGTAACGTTCGCGGAAGAAAAATTGGTGAATGCGCGCCTCGACCTCGGTCTGCAGCGGCTCGAAGAGAACCAAGAACACGATCGCGGCGAGGACTGCGTTCAAATACATCGTGTTGAAACGGCCGATGTACGTGACGAACACGTAGAAGATGCCGGCGAGCGCGAACGCGAGCGCGGTGGCGACGAGCAGACGTCCTGCCATCTCGTAGAGGTCCGCGAGACGCGGCCGCGCGATCGATTCGGCGAGAACGAAGAGGAAGACGATCGACAAGACGGCGCCGATCGGCGGCAGATAAAGACCGAGATAGGAGAGAAAATCGGCGAGCGTGAACGTCGTGGCGGCGGCGCCGACGGCGACGAGAAAGCGCACGCGATCGCGCACAGCACGCGACGCGTTTCGTTGACCGCGACGCCAAAGTGAGACGAGCGCGGCGGCGAGCAGACCGACGACGTACGAGTAGACGATGACCAGCGCGACGGGCGTCTCGTGATACGGCGACGCCACGAGCAGCAGCATCGGAATGCCGAGCGCGCCCGCGATCCGCGTGAGGCGCGTCCAGCGCGGCATCGCCTCGATCGGCTCGATCGGCACGATCGCTTGGAACAAATGCACCGCGAATTGCGGCAAAAGGATCGTCAAGACCTCGGTCGCGCGAACCCAGATCGGCGCTTGAAAAATGCCGTAAAGCGACTGTACGGCCCACCACGCCGCGACCTCGAGCGAGAACGCGGCGAGCAGCCAATGGACGTATTGACGCCGGCCGCGGAGGAGGACGGACAGCGCGATCGCCAGCGCGAGCACCGCGCAGAAGAGTGTCGTCTTCGGCCGTAAGTCCTCCACGACCCTAGATTACTAGGACTGCGGGTGCTTCAGCGCTGGTTGTACGGATTCGCGACGCGGATCGTTCCGCTGGTCGTCGGGCGCTCGCCGGGGCCGCTGCGCATACCTGCGCTCGGCGACC
>JAICXU010000558.1 GCA_025934595.1 Polyangiaceae bacterium
CGAGGTCGCGATCGCTCGCTTTCTCGCGAAATTCGACTAAAACGCGGGAGCGCCGTGTCTCCGCTCCTCAAACGATACCGCGACGTCGCCATCGTCGTCATGCTGCTCGCGGTTCCGTTCTTCTTCTTGCGCGCGAGCATGCGTCGTCCGGAAGATTTGAACGCGATGGATCGCGCGCTCCTTCGCGTGTCGACGCCGCCGCAGCATTTCTTCGCGAGCCTCGCGCGGGGCACGTCGAGCTTGATCTCGGACTTCACGCATCTCTGGGACGTGAAAGAAGACAACGAGAAGCTCGCGTACGACAACGCGCGGCTTCGCGAGCAAGTGCACAAGCTCGAGCAAGCGCAGGCCGAAAATCAGGAGCTGCGGCGCCTCTTGCAGCTGCGCGACACGACGCCGGGCGACACCGTGAGCGCGGCCGTCGTCGGTAAAGATTTCACGGAATTTTTCCGCGTGACGCGCGTGGTGCTCGATCGCGGGTCGCGCGACATTCGCGCGAACATGCCGGTCGTCGCGCCGGACGGCGTCGTCGGCAAAGTGCTGCATGTCGCAGGTGACGCGGTGGACGTCGAGCTCGCCGTCGATGCGGCGTTCGCGATCGACGCCGAAGACGAGCGCACGCATGCGCGCGGAATCGTGCGCGGTACGGGAGATCCCGCGAAGTATTCGTGCAAAGTGGAGCTCGTCGACTCACGCGACGAAATCCAAGTCGGCGATCACATCGTCACGAGCGGCAAGGGAAAATGGTTTCCGCGCGGGCTGCCGATCGCCATCGTCACGAAAGTGGTCAAACGCGAGCTCGGCCGCGATCAAGAGGTCGAGGCCGCGCCCACCGTGAATTTCTCCCGCCTCAACGACGTCCTGATCCTCGTCACGCCGCCGACCGACGAGCTCTCGCTGCCCGACACCGCGCGCGTCACGCCGAAGAAGAACGACGCCAAGACCGACAACAAGAACACCGACGGCCAGAAAAACGAGAAGTGAGATGCGAAACACCGCGTTCTTCTTCGCTGGTCTCGCTCTCCTGCTCGTGCAGGCGAATCTCTTTCGCGTTCTCACGTTGATTCACGCGACGAATTTCATCCCCTCGCTGCTCTTGCCGCTCATCTTGTTCATGGGCGTGCACGAATATTCGCTCGTGCGCGGCGCGTCGGTCGCGTTCGTGCTCGGCTACGCCACCGACATCGTCGGAATCGCGCCCGTCGGTCTCTTCACGTTCACGTTCGTCGCGCTCTTCGTGATGGCGCGTGCGGCAGGCGTGCGGCTCCTCGCGCAGACGAAGCTGATGCAGTTCGGTCTCGCGCTCGCGTTCACGTTCGTGCACACGGTGATGATCCTCGTCTTGCTCGCGATCTTCGGACGTGACGCGTACGTGCCGCGTGCGCTCTACGGGCTCGCGTTGCCGCACGTGCTCGCCACGGCCGTCTGCGCGCCGCCGATCTTCGCGATCGCGCAGCGGCTCCATCAAGCGACGACGAGCGCGCAGCCGCCGGTGGCGGGAGCGGTGCCGTGAGCGACATTCTCGTTTCGCGATCGGACGTCGGCGAATTTCGGCGACGCTACAAGTGGCTCGCGCTCTTCGTGTCACTCTGCTTCATCGCGGTCGTCGTGCGCCTCTTCCAGCTCCAAGTCATCAGCGGCGAGGAATACGCGCGGATCGCGCACGAAAATATCATCCGCAGAATTGCCGTGCCCACCACGCGCGGCGTGATTCGCGATTCGCAAGGCAAGCTCCTCGCCTCGAGCCGTCCTTCGTTCAACGTGTACGTCGTTCCGGGACGCGTCGCGCCGTCCGCGCGTCCGCATGCGAGCGATACGACCGGCGACGACCCCGACACGTGGCCGAAGATCGTCGAAGTCTTGCGCTTGAATCCCGAAGAAAAAGCCCATTTCGACGATCGCATCAAGACCGCGTGCGCCACCGACGACGACAAATCGCCGTGCTGGCATCCGATCCTCGTTCGCGAAGACGTGTCGCGCGACGTCGTCGCGGAGCTGAAACAACATCAGACCGAGCTCGCCGGCGCCGACGTCGTCGAGGTCCCGGTTCGCTTTTATCCATTCAAGAACATCGCGTCGCACACCGTCGGTTATGTCGCCGAGATCGACGCCGAGGCGCTCGGCAAAGTGCGCCCCGAAGGCTGGGATTCGCTCACCGCCGAAGAAAGGCAAAAGCTCAATCCGCTCGGATACGAGCCCGGCGACATCGTCGGCGCGACCGGCATCGAGCGCGCGTGGGAGAGTTATTTGCGAGGCGAGCGCGGCTGGGAGAAACGTGTCGTCGACGCGCGCGGTCGTTACCGCACGGGACCCGAAGCCGATCGCATTTTGGATCAACCGGTGCGCGAAGAGCCCATCGCGGGTCGCGGCTTGCGCCTCACGATCGACGTCGAGCTCGAGCAAGGCGTCGAAAAAGCGATGCGCAATCAGATCGCCGGCGCGGTCGTCGTCGTCGACGTGCGCACCGGCCGGCTTCTGTCGATGTACTCGAAGCCGGATTTCGATCCGAACGATCTCGCGGGCGGCGGAGGACATGCGCGCGAGCGCGATACGTTCCAGAAGCTCTACGCGGATCCTCTGCGACCGATCCTCGACAAAGCGATGAGCGGCGCATTCCAGCCGGGCTCGACGTTCAAGCCATTTTCAGCGCTCGCCGCGCTCGAAGATCATCTCGTCGATCCCGAGGAGACCGAAAAATGCGACGGCTATCTCGCGTTCGGTCGCCGGCTTTTCCATTGCACGCACGTGCACGGCAAGGTCGACATGCGCGACGCCATCGGCGAGTCGTGCAACATCTACTTCTTCAAGCTCGCGATGGCGGTCGGCATGGACCGCATCGCAAAGATCGCGCAGGACTTCGGTCTCGGTCAAAAGACCGGTCTCAACGTGAATCCGGAGGCGGCCGGACGCGTGCCCACGCGCGGATGGTATGCGCTCCGCTATCGCGGTCAGTTCAGGCTCGGCTTCACGTTGAACTCCGCGATCGGCGAAGGCGCGACCACGGTCACCCCGCTGCAGCTCGCGCTGGCATACGCCGCGCTCGCGAACGGCGGCACTTTGTACGAGCCCGAGATCGTGCGCGCGGTCGAAGCGAGCGACGGATCGGAGCTCCAAGATTTTCCGCCGCGCATTCGGCGTCAGGTCTCCGTGAAGCCGGAGAACTTGTCGCGCGTGGACGACGCGCTCTGGTCGGTCGTGAACGATCCGAAAGGCACGGCGTATCCGGTTCGCGATCCTGCGCTCGACGTGTCGGGAAAAACGGGAACCGCGCAAGCGGCCGCGACGCGGCTCGAAGAAAGCGATGCGAAGAAGAAGTGGTTCTATTCGCGCGACCACGCGTGGTTTGCCGCGTTTTACCCTTCGAAAGCGCCCGAGATCGCCGTCGTCGTTCTCGCCGAGCACGGCGGCGCGGGCCCTACGACGGCCGCGCCGATCGCGATCGAGGTCATCCGCGAATACGTGCGTGAGCAAGCGGTGCGCGCCGGCAAACCGCCGCCGAAATTCGGCAAGAGCGAAATGGAAAAAGCGGGCTCGCCGGAAGCGTTCCTCTTGAAGCGCGCCGCGCAACGCGCCGCCGCCGCCGCC
>JAICXU010000102.1 GCA_025934595.1 Polyangiaceae bacterium
CGTCTCGTCCTGGATGGCACCGCGTCGATGGGATATCGAGGCGACCAAGCTCCGGGTGCGAAGCTCGCGTTCGCGTCTCTCGTCGCGGCATCTCTCGCGCGTATCGCGCTTTCTCGCGGAGATCCCGTCGGGCTCACCTTTCTCGGTGGCAGCGAAAAAGCACGGTCTTTGCCCGTGTCGAGCGGACGCGAAGCGTTCGAGCGGCTGCTGGCGCTTCTCGAATCGGCAGATGCAGCAGGAGACGCGATCAAAGACGCGAACGTGCTCGACCGCGGGCTCGGCGCGATCGCGCGATCGGCGCGACGTGGATCGATCGTGGTGATGCTGAGTGATTTGCTCGATCTGCCGAAAGAAGCGCCCGAGCGCGTCGCCGCCGTCGCATCGCGAGGCCGCATCGTCGTGGTCGTTCAGACGCTCGACCCGGACGAGGTCACGCTGCCGTTCGACGGCACGATGCGACTTCGTTCGCTCGAAGGCGACGTCGTCGTCGAGACCGACGCCGAGGCGGCCCGCGAAAAATACCAAGCAGCTCTTGCCGAGCTCACGTCGACGTGGGAGCGCGCGCTCGTCGCTCGCGGCGCCCGCTTCGTACGCGCGCAGACCGACGCCGATCCCGTGCGCGTCGTGCGATCGATTTTGGAGGCGGCGTACTGATGTCGTTCGTCGCATGGCTCGCTCTCGGCGTGGGCATGCTCGTCGCGCTTCCTTATCTCGCGCATAGGCTCCGACGAAAGCGCGCCGACAGCAGGCTCTTCGCACCGGCCCATCTCGTTCCGCCCGCGCCGCCTCGCGCGCGCCGGCGATCGAGCCTGGAAGACCGAGCCCTCTTCGGGGTGAGAGCGCTCGCCGTTCTCGCGCTCGCCGTGCTCGGTGCTTCGCCGCTCGTGCGGTGCTCGCGCCTTTCGCTGCAGCGAAGCAGCGGAGCGTCGGTCGCGCTCGCGATCGTCTTGGACGACTCGATGAGCATGCGCGCGAAGAGCGGAAATCAAAGCCGATTCGCACGCGCACGCGATGCCGCACGCGAGCTCCTTTCTTCCGCTCGCGAAGGCGATTCGGTCGCCATCGTGCTCGCCGGCGCGCCTCCGCGCGTGGCGCTCGCCGCGACGACGCACCTCGGCGAAGCGCGCGCGTTCATCGATCAAGCGCAAGAGAGTGATCGCGCAACCGATCTCGAAGGCGCGCTCGCGCTCGCACGCGGCCTCGTGGCGGACCTTCCTCAAGTGGACCATCGCATCGTATTGCTGAGCGACATGGCCGACGGAGATCCGGAGGGTGCCCCTCTCGGCCAGGGGAGCACCGTTCCTTTGTGGGCGCCGCTCGCGGAGCTCCGACAGCCAGCGTCCGATTGCGCGGTGCTCGCGGCGGACCGATCCGGTAAGCAGCTGCGCGTTCGCATCGCGTGCAGTCACGACGCGACGGCGGCGGGTCGTGATGCCGTCGCTTACGCCGCCGATCACGAGATTGCGCGCACGCACGTCCCCGCGGCAGCGGGCGCAGATGCGTTGATCACGTTGCCCGACGATGCGGCGAACGAGCTCACGGTGAAATTGTCCGGTGACGATGCGATCGGCTCGGACGATGCAGCGCCTGTCGTACTCGAAAGCGGGCCCGGTGCGATCGCGGTCGTCGCTGACGCGTCGGAAGAAACGGCGGCGACCGGCGGCGCTCCGATCGTCGAGCAAGCGCTCGCCGCGCTGAAGGGGCCGACGCCGACGAGGCCGATTCCGATCGTGCCCGATCGCGTCGAGGACCTCTCTGCCTTCATCGGCGTCTTGATCGACGATCCGCCGGGATTTACGCCGGAACAGCGACACGCGCTCGGAGATTTCTTACGCGACGGCGGCGAGGTCTTGCTCGCGCTCGGTCCCAAGAGCTCCGCCGCGCCGCTCGGTGCGACGCTCGAGCCTCTCGTTCTGCATGCGGTCGGATGGAACGAAAATAAATCGCCCGCCGCCGATCCCGCGAAGAGCGCGGCGCGATTCTCCGACATGGCTGCGACGCTCACGAACCTCGGCGCGAATCGTCGCGCCGTGATGTCCGCCGACGATCTCGCTGCGCTCGAAACCCTCATTCCGTGGACCGACGGCGCGCCGCTCGTCGCGCGCAAGAATGTCGGTCGCGGCGAGGTCACGATCGTCACGTTGCCGTTCAACGTCGACGCGAGCGATCTTCCGCTGCGGCCAGGTTTTTTGGCGCTGCTCGATGCGTGGGAAAATGCGGTCATCGAGCGATCGTCGCCGAGGCGGCAGTCCGTCGGAAACGCATGGACGTTTCCGGCGACGAGCTCGGTGCGCATCGACGGTCCTGCCGGTCCGCTCGCAGTCACGCGCGACGGTGACGTGCTTCGCGCGGAGCCGAGCATCGTCGGCGCGTATCGCGTGACGTTCGATGCAGGAAAAACGGAGCGTCGCGTGGCTGCGCCCGTGACCCGCGAGCTGGATCTGCGCCCCCGCGCCGTCGCAGAAAATGCGATTACCTCGTCGGTGGGAACGACGCGATCGCAAGTCGACGTTTCGTGGGCCGTCGCTCTCGCTCTCCTTGCGCTCGTGGCCGGAGAGCTCGGCCTTCGCGTGCGTGCCGCGAGGCGACCGATCGAGGAAGAGGGGCTTGCATGACTCCCGTCGATCTGTGCTTTGATGCGAAAGCTCGATGATCCGGAGAATCTTTTTTCTGTCGTTTGCCGCGTTCGCATGTGCGTTTCTCGCCGCGTGTCACAGCGCGGGCCCCTACGGTCATGCCGTCACGTACGCTCCCCTCAGCGACGAGCAAGACGCGCTCGCAACGGCGCGGGAATACGACCCCGTCATGTTCCAGCGCAATCCGGAAGAGTGGCACAAGAGCCCCGTTTCGCTCTTCGGCGTGGTCACGAAGCGCGCACCGGGCGCGAACGGCGCGGCCTATCTCACCGTGAGCGTCCGGCGCCTCGAGCCACGCAATCTCTGCGAGAACATGAACGACGAAGACTCGTGTCGCGTCACGGTCAGCGATGCCGACTTCGGCGTCGTGCACGCGCTCGTGAAGCTCCGACCGGACGACGACGTCGGACCGAAGAGCGTCGGCGTGAACTCGCTTCTTCGCTTCATCGGTGAGTTCGGCGAAGAGGTGGACACCGGCGACGGCGCTCCGATCTTGCGCGCGAGCTACTACCGGCACTGGCCGCCGTTCTTCTACGTCACGAAATCGGCCGCGCGCGACATGCGCCAATGATACGCATCGAAGGCGGCGAAATTCGGCTGCCGGCGTTGGCTACCGCGCACTCGCATGCATTTCAACGTGCGATGCGCGGCACGGCGCAACGGGGGCCTTCCGACGTCACGAACGATTTTTGGTCGTGGCGCGACGAAATGTTTCGCGCGGCGACCAGCCTCACGCCGGAGTCGATCGCGAAAATCTCGCGCGTCGCGTTCGACGAGCTCGCGCGTGCAGGCGTGCGCACGGTGGGCGAGTTCCACTACATTCATCATCAGCCCGACGGCACGCCTTACGACGATCGCACGCTCATGAGCGACATCGTGATCGACGCCGCGAAAGCAGCGGGCCTTCGCGTCGCTCTCTTGCGCGTCGCGTATCACCGTGCGGGACCGGGGAGGGAAGCCGAGCCCGGGCAACGTCGCTTCTGCGATCGGTCCGTCGACGACGTCCTTCGCGATGTCGAAAAATTGCATGCAAAATACAAAGATGATCCGCTCGTGAGGATCGGCGTCGCGCCGCATTCGGTGCGTGCCGTGCCCCCGGAATGGATCGAGGCGCTGGCGGGATTCGCGGCCGCGCACGACATGCCGCTTCACATGCACGTCTCCGAGCAGCAGCGCGAGGTCGAGGAATGCATGGAAGAAACGGGCAAGCGTCCGGTGGAGCTCATTGCAGAAAAAGGCGGGATTTCGGCTCGATTTTGCGCAGTTCACTGCACCCAAGTCTTACCGCACGAAGCCAACATGCTCGGCGCGGCGAAGGCCTTCGCGTGCATTTGCGCGACGACGGAGCGTGACCTCGGCGACGGTCTGCCGGATCTCGGAGCCCTTCGATCGTTCGGCGCTCGCCTTTGCATCGGCATCGACAGCCACGTCATCACCGATCCTTTCGACGACATGCGCGCGCTCGAAACCCAGGAGCGGCTACGCACGCGGAAGCGCATCACGTTCACATCGAGCGCAGGCGAATCACCGGCGGAGCAATTGTGGCGTGACGGATCGCTGCACGGCGCGCTCGCGTGCGGGTTCGACGACGCCGGGGGCGATGTCGTGCTCGATCGAAATCATCCGACCCTGGCGCTCGTGCGCGAAGATCGCCTCCTCGACGCCGTCGTCTTCAGCGGCGGCCCGCAGCTCGTCTTGGCTCCCCGGCTCGATGCGCGTCCTGAGTAGGGAATGCGCTCATAGGCTCTTGTAGTACTTCTCGAGCGCGTAGAGATCTTCGTCTCCGTAGCCGTCTTCTACCGCTTTTTCGAGCGCGCGCGTGATCTCGCGCTGCACGGGAAGCGGCAATCCCACCTCTTGTTGCAGCTGCACGTTGAGGAGCGCGTCTTTCAGTCCGAGAGCGAGCGTGAACTCGGGCGAGTAATCTTTTGCGAGCATCTTTTCGCGCTTCGACACGTAGCTCGGTGATGCGAATGCGCCCGAGCAAAAGGCGTCGATCACGACGCGGCGAGCGAGACCGGCGCGTTCGCCGAGCGCGAGCATGCTCACGAACGCGGCGAGATGATGCGCGCCGACGCCGTTCAAGACGACCTTGAGCGCTTGCCCTTGTCCGATGTCACCGGCGTGGATCATGCGCCGGCACATCGACAAGATGACCGGCTGTGCACGCATCACGTCGTTCAAGCGTCCGCCGACCATCGCGACGAGCTCGCCGCGTTCGGCGGGGCCGAGCGATCCCGAAACCGGCGCGTCGACGAATCGACCGCCCGCCGCCTTCACGAGCTCGGCGGCTTTGAGCGCGCCTGCGCGTCCGACCGTGGACATGTCGACGAAGATCGCGTCTTTTTCGATCCCGACGAGCGCTCCATCTTGCCGCTCGAGGACGTCGAGAAGCGCGGCTTCGTCCGCGAGCATCGTGACGACGACGCGTGCACCTTGCACGCATTCGCGCGGGCTGCCGCGCGGGATCGCGCCGAGCGACGCGAGCGCGGTCGACCGATCTTGCGAGCGATTCCAAACCGCCAGCGGGAAGCCTTTTTTCGCGATGTTCGTGGCCATCGGGCCGCCCATCGCGCCCGTCCCGAGGAACGCGACCGGCACGACGGCACCACTCGGAGGCATCGAGTTGCCAGATCGACTCGGCGGGACGGGACCCGCCGAACCGCTAGGGTTGTCCTTCGGCATCGTTTCGGTTGTATCACGCGGGCCGCGTGACGGGTTATTCTGATGGTTCATGTCCGCGCGGTTCGAAATCGTCTCCAGCTTCGAAGCGAAAGGCGATCAGCCTCAAGCCATTCGCGAGCTTTCGGAGGGTCTCGCGCGGAACGACAAGCACCAAGTGCTGCTCGGCATCACGGGCTCGGGCAAAACCTTCACGATCGCGAACGTGATCGAGTCATCGCAAAAACCGACGCTCATCATGGCGCCGAACAAGACGCTCGCCGCGCAGCTTTACGGCGAGATGAAGGAGCTCTTTCCGAAGAACGCGGTGGAGTACTTCGTCAGCTACTACGACTACTACCAGCCCGAGGCATACGTCCCGTCGAGCGACACCTACATCGACAAGGACGCGATCATCAACGACGCGATCGATCGCATGCGCCATGCAGCGACGCACGCGCTCCTTTCACGACGCGACGTCATCATCGTCGCGAGCGTGTCGTGCATTTACGGCATCGGATCGGCGGAGAGCTACCACGGCCTCTTGATCGATTTGAAGGTGGGCGAAGAGTTCCGGCGCGACAACTTGCTTCGCATGCTAGTCGACATCCAATACGAGCGAAATGACGTCGACTTCCACCGCGGCACGTTTCGCGTGCGTGGCGACGTCGTCGAGGTCTTTCCCGCATACGAGCAAGAGACCGCCATTCGCATCGAATTTTTCGGCGACACGGTGGAAGCGATCACGCCCGTCGATCCGCTGCGCGGTCGCGCGAAAGGCGAGCCCGTCCAAAGATACGCGATTTACCCCGGATCGCACTACGTCACGCCGCAAGAGCAAATGCGCCGCGCCATCGCCGACATCCGCGACGAGCTCCGCGAGCGTCTCGATTTCTTCGACAAGTCCGGACGCTTCTTGGAGAAGCAACGCCTCGAGCAACGGACCCAATACGACATCGAGATGATGGAGCAGATGGGGTTCTGCCAGGGCATCGAAAATTATTCGCGCCATCTCTCGGGCCGAAAAGCCGGCGACCCGCCGCCCACGCTCCTCGATTATTTCGCCGACGATTTCTTGATGATCATCGACGAGTCCCATCAAACCGTTCCGCAAGTCGGTGCGATGTATCGCGGCGACCGGGCGCGCAAAGAGACGCTCGTCGAATACGGATTTCGCCTGCCGAGCGCGCTCGACAATCGGCCGCTCAAGTTCGAAGAGTGGGAAGGGAAGATCAAGAACTGCATCTACGTGTCGGCCACGCCGGGCGAGTACGAGGTGCAGAAGACGGCCGGCGTCGTCGTCGAGCAATTGATCCGCCCGACGGGGCTCACCGATCCGCAGATCGAGGTGCGCTCCGTCTCCGGACAAGTCGACGACCTCCACGCCGAAATCAAAAAACGCGTCGAGGTCGGCGAACGCGTGCTCTGCACCACGCTGACCAAGCGCATGGCCGAGGACCTCACCGACTACTATCGCGAGCTCGGCGTCCGCATTCGGTACCTGCATTCCGACATCGACACGCTCGAGCGCATCGACATTTTGCGCGACCTGCGCCTCGGTGAGTTCGACGTGCTCGTCGGCATCAACTTGCTCCGCGAAGGCTTGGATTTGCCGGAGGTGTCGCTCGTCGCGATCTTCGACGCCGACAAAGAAGGATTTTTGCGGAGCCCGCGCTCGCTCATCCAGACCATCGGTCGCGCCGCGCGAAACGTGAACGGTCGCGTGATCATGTACGCGGATCATCTCACCGACGCGATGAAGTACGCGATCAGCGAGACCGACCGACGCCGCGCGCTCCAGGAGAAATACAATCTCGAGCACGGCATCGTGCCCGCGACGATCGTCCGCGCGATCATGAACATCAATCCGGCGTCGGGCATCATCGACTATCTCAACATTCCGAAATACGGTCCGGGAACGCGTGGACCTGGTGACAAAGGAAAGCCCGCCGACAACGATCTCTCGGAGCAGATCCAAGCGATGCGTCTCGAGATGTTCGCGGCGGCGGAGAGCCTCGAGTTCGAAAAAGCGGCGCGCCTCCGCGACGAGCTGAAGAAGCTCGAAGCGCTCGCCGGAGGAACGTCGACCACGACCTCCGATCCTTACGAGCCGTACGGAAATTCGAAACGGGCATCGGGGCGCGCGCCGAAGAACAGCGCGCGCACGAAAAAATCCGGAATCACGATCTCCGGCGCCAAGACGACGTCGCGCGGCAAGTCGCGCAAAATCAAGCCGTAAGCCCGGCACCATGCGTGGCGCGACGTTCACAGGCGAACGACCCGCCCGCCAGCGTCAACCTGTGACTCGGGTGCAACGCTGCACGCGTCGTGCACGAAAACAGCGCAAAAATGGCCCGATTCACGCCGGCACGCGGCTTGCGAAACGGGATGCATCATGAGAAATCTTGCTCTGCTTTCGCTGTTGGGGGCCGCGCTTCTTTCGGGTTGCACCGTGCGTTCGACGTCCACCGGCTCGAGCGGCTCGGGATCGTCTTCGAACGGAAATCCGACGATCTTGCATTCGTCGAGCTACGACGTCAGTCAGCTCCGCGCATCGATGAGCGCGCAAGCCGGAGACTCGACGGTGAAGATCTACGCCGCGCTTTTCGCCGACGATTCCAACGCGAACAACGCGGCCGTCTTGCTCGACGCGGGAGATTTCTTCACCGTACAAGTCGCGTCCGCCGATGCCGTCGTGCTCGTGCGCGAGCCGGCGGAAGATCCGAGCGACGTGCACTACACGGCCACGTTGCCCGCGCAGGCCGGCGCGCAAGATCTCACGATTGCTTTTCATCGCGCCGCGGGACGGCAAGACGCACCGAATACGCTCATCCACCTGCCCGATCCCTTCGAGATCGAAACGACGCCGCCTGTCTCGGTGAAAAAAGGATCGCCGCTCGACATGCAGGTCTCGCAGGATCTCGGATCGCTCGCGGAGCTCGAGGTGACCGGCGCGTGTCTCGATACGAAACAGAACCCCGCTTCGTGGGTCGTGGTCGATTACAACGACTCGGTCGCGATCGACACGAGCGCGCTCGTCTTCGCGGAAGGCGAGACGAGCGGATGCGACGTC
>JAICXU010000354.1 GCA_025934595.1 Polyangiaceae bacterium
CGTTCCGCGCCGAGCAAATCGCGCCCGGCACGGCGTCGTTCACGGTTTCGCAAGACGGCTATCTCGCGCTCACGCAACCGTCCGACATCAAGCCGCGCGTCGAAAACAACGTGGAGCTCCTCGTCCGCAAGCGTCCGAAGAAGTCGCTCGTCGACGTCGCGAAGGACGAGATCAAGATCAAGCAACAGATCCAATTCGCGACCGACTCGGCGACGATCCTTCCCGAGTCCTTGCAGCTCATGACCGAGATCGCGGACGCGTTCGTGCGCAATCCGTGGATCAAGCGCGTCGAGGTGCAGGGCCACACCGACAACACCGGCACCCCCGATCACAACAAGATCCTCTCCGAGCAGCGCGCCGACGCCGTCCGCGAATGGCTCATCGCCCATGGCGTTTCGGCCGACCGACTCGTCTCGCGCGGCTACGGCCAGACGAAGCCGCTCGTGCCGAACGTGACCACGGCGAACAAAGCGAAGAACCGCCGCGTCCAGTTCATCATCTTGGACAAGGACACGCCGCCCGCTCCCGAAAAGACGCCGGCCAAGACGCCCGCGAAAAAGTAGCTTCGCGAAGCCGCTCCGCTGAGTCGTCAAGGCCCGCCGGCGTCACGGCGATCGCCGATTGCGACGAAGTATTAATATTTCACCGCTCGACTTGCCGATTGCAGCGCGTGAATTACAATTCACAGTATGAACGGCGCTTCCAAGCCTCGCCTCCGCGACGAAGCCCGCAATCTCTATCGCAACGCGATCCTCGACGCGGCAGAGCAGATCTTCGCCGAGCGCGGATTTCATGCCGCTCGCATTCAAGACATCGCCGAGCGCGGTGGATTTGCCGTCGGCACCGTCTACAAGCACTTCGAGCAAAAGGAAGACGTCCTTCGTGCGCTGATGGTGGAGCGCATGGATGACATGCAGGTCGAGCTCGAGGAGCGCGAAGGCGATCCGCCTGGCTTCGAAGACAAGCTCGTCGTGAAGCTCGGCCGCCTCTTCGGGTACGTCGAGAAGCATCGCGCGTTTTACCGCATCGCCATGGAGAACGGCCTCTTCGGCGTGGTCTCCACGGGCTCGCCGCTCGACGAAAAAGACCGCGCGAAGCTCGTGCGCTTCAAGGCGCGCATGCTCGATCTCATCCATGAAGGAATCGACGAAGGCATCTTGGCGGCGGGCGAGCCGGGCTTACTTTCGTCTCTTCTTTTCGGCACCGTGCGCGCCTTCAGTCTCGGCGCGTTCGAGCTCGGCGAGTCACCGGAAGAGAAGGCGCGGCTCATCGTGGATTTGTTCATGAACGGCGCGCGCAAGCGCTCGAAGGCGGAGAAATCGGAACTGGGCGGGCGGGAAAGGCGAATTCGAAAGTGAGCACGGCAGCAGCAGAGCGTGGTCCTGCAGCAGCAGCACCTGCGGTCATCGTACCGGCGCCACAGGCGGCGGCGGCGGACACCACGGCGCCCGCAGCGAAAGCAAAGTCGGGCTCGAGGAGCCTCCGCATTTTGCTCGGCGTCTTCGCGATCGGTGCCGTCCTCGGCGCCGTCTATTACATCTCACACGTGGGTCGCGAATCGACCGACGACGCGCAAGTCGACGCCGAGGTCGTCCCCGTTCCCGCACGCACGTCGGGCACGGTCGTGAACGTTCTCTTCAACGACAATCAGGAAGTGAAAGCGGGCCAAGTGCTCGCCGAGCTCGATCCCGCATATCCGCAAGCGAAGCTCGCGCAAGCCGAAGCCGCGCTCGCCTCGGCGAAGGCATCGGCCGACGCGGCGGACGCGCAAGAGCAAGTCACCGAGGCCTCGGCAAAAGGACAAAAATCGGTCGCCGAAGCATCGCTCAGCGGCGCTGCGGTCAGCGTGAAGTCGACGAGCAGCCAAATCGCCGAGGCGCAGGCGTCGGTCAGCGCCGCGCAGGTCGCGCGTGATCAAGCGGCTACCGAGCTCGATCACGCAAAATCGCTCTTTGCGAGCGCGGCGATCTCGAAGCAAGCGCTCGACAATTCGCAGTCCGCGTTCGACGGCGCGAACGCGCGGCTCACCGAAGCGAAAGCGCGGCTGTCGGTCATGCAAATGTCGACCGCGCAAGCGCAGGCCCAAGTGCAAGAAGCGAGCGGAAAGCTTCGCCAAGTCTCTGCGGTCGACGCGCAAATTGCGCGGGCGCGCGCCGAGGCCGAAGTCGCACACGCCGAAGTTCAAACCGCGCAAGCGGCACGCGATCTCGCTGCGCTCGATCTCTCGTACACGAAGATCATCGCGCCGCGTGATGGCTATGCGTCGAAGAAGACGATCGCGGTCGGCCAGCTCGTCGCGACCGGCCAGACCGTCGTCATGATCGTGCCGAAAGACGATTGGGTGACGGCGAACTTCAAGGAAACCCAGCTCGGAAAAATGAAGGTGGGGCAGCCCGCGCAAATCACGGTGGACACGTATCCGGGCGTCACGTTCAGCGGCGAGGTCGAGAGCATGTCGGTCGCGACCGGCTCGCGATTCACGTTGCTCCCGCCGGACAACGCGACGGGCAATTACACGAAGATCGTGCAGCGCGTTCCCGTCAAAATTCATTTGCGTGACGTGCCTGCGGGCTACTCGTTTCGTCCAGGAATGAGCGTCGACGTCACCGTCGACACACGAAAGTAAGCGCAATGGCCACCGCGGCGGCAATCCCGGCGCGCATCTCGGTGCCGCCGAAGACAGGCTTTTTCAAGTGGGCGATCGCCGTGAGCGCCGCCCTCGGCGCGATGCTCGAGATCGTCGACACCTCGATCGTCAACGTCGCGCTGAACGACATGCAGGCCGCGCTCGGAGCGACGCTCAGTGAGATCGGGTGGGTCGTCACCTCCTACGCGATCGCGAACGTCATCATCTTGCCGCTCACGGCGTGGCTCGGAAACGTGTTCGGCAAGAAACGCTACTTCGTGTTCTCGCTCGCCGCATTCACGGTCGCATCGATGCTCTGCGGCATGGCCACGTCGCTGCACATGCTCATCGCGGCGCGCATTCTCCAAGGGCTCTGCGGCGGAGGCCTGCTCGCGAAAGCGCAGACCATTCTCTTCGAAAATTTTCCGCCCGAAGAACAAGGCACGGCGCAAGGCATCTTCGGCGTGTGCGCGATCGCGGGCCCGGCCATCGGTCCCGTGCTCGGCGGCTACATCACGACGAACCTGAATTGGCGCTGGATTTTCTACGTGAATCTTCCCGTCGGCATCGGCGCCGTGATCATGTCGACGATTTTTTTGCCGAAGGACGAAGAGAACACGAGACCGAAATCGGGCGTCGATTGGCTCGGCATCGCTCTCCTCATCGCCGCCGTCGGCAGCATCCAGACGCTGCTCGAGCAAGGACAAGAAGACAACTGGTTCGAGTCTCCTTTCATCACGGCGCTCGCCGTCACCGCGGCGATGAGCGGATCGCTCTTCGTGTGGCGCCAATTGAACATCGACAATCCCGTCGTCGATCTTCGCGTGCTCAAGCACCGGTCGCTCGCGGCGGGCTCGGTATTTTCCGCGGTTTTGGGCATGGGCCTCTACGGCGCGCTCTTCGCGGTGCCGATCTACGCGCAGGCCATTCTCGGGTACACGTCGCAAGAGACCGGCTACCTTCTCGCGCCGAGCGCGCTCGCATCCGCGTTCGTCATGCCGATCGTCGGCAAGCTCACGAACAAGGTCGACGGTCGCATCCTCATCGCAGTCGGCGGCGTCATTCTCACGGTCGCGATCGTGATGCTGTCGGACATGAATCCGAACACCGGAAAAGAGGAGCTCTATTGGCCGCTCATCATTCGCGGCATCGGCACGCCGCTCATGTTCTTGCCGCTGTCACTCGCGGCGATCGGCCCGCTGCCGAAGAAAGACATTCCGGCCGCATCTGGAATCTACAATCTCACGCGGCAGCTCGGCGGATCGGTCGGCATCGCGCTCCTCACGACGATCCTCGCGCGACGTGAATCGTTCCATCGCGCGATCCTCGTCGAAAATCTCGGCGTGTCCGATCCCTCGGTGCAAGACCGCGTGCATTTGATGACGTCGGCGTTCGTGGCGCGAGGCATGGACGTCGTCGCGGCGAAAAACGCGGCGCTCACTGCGCTCGACGGCCTGGTCGCCAAGCAGAGCGCGATCTTGAGCTTCGACGACATGTTTTTCCTCGTCGCCGTGTTCGTCATCGCTTCGCTCCCTCTCGTCATTTTCCTCGGAAAAGCGAAGGGGAAGGGCCCCGCCGCCGCCCACTGAATCCGAGCTTGCGCCGGCTCGTCGGGAGGGCTATATGACGGTCCCCCTCGATGGTGGTTGATCAACGCGGACCCCAACCCGGGGGCCGCGTTTTTTTTTGGCCTTTTTGCGGCCGCGGACGCCGTCGAGAACCGTACTTTTCATGCACGCCCAAGCTCACGAAACCCCGAAAAACAAGCCGAATTCGAGCCCCGAGCTCGATCGGATTCGTGCGGCCGCCGATCCCATCGTCGCGGCGCACGGGGCCGAGCTCGTCGCCGTCGAGCTGAAAACCGAGCGCACCGGTTGGATTTTGCGCGTGATCATCGAAAAAGCGGGCTCGGCGGCGAACCAAGCGTCGACGCAGGCCGCCGCCGTCGACCTCGAAACGTGCGCGTCGATCTCGCGCGAGCTCTCGCCCGCGCTCGACATCCTCGACGCGGTTCCGCAACGCTACAACTTGGAGGTCGGGTCGCCGGGTCTCGAGCGCGAGCTGTACACCGCCGCCGACTTCGCACGATTCACGGGAAATAAAGCCAAATTGCGACTCTCGGCGCCGCAGCGTGGACAGAGCGTGCTCGTCGGCGTCATCACGGGC
>JAICXU010000196.1 GCA_025934595.1 Polyangiaceae bacterium
CCCGCCGACGGCGGCCGCGAAGCCCACGCCCCACGTCAACAGCGCGAGCGTCGAAACGAGAGCGAACGTCTTCGCGCGCGATTTTTTCGGCGCGGGTGGCGAAAACGTCGTCGGGTCGACCGGAATCCACGTCGGCCGCAAGCTCCCGCTCACCTCTTCGTAGACGGGGATCACCGGGAACGCGTCGAGCTCGGCTTCGCGATCTTCGAAGGGCGGCGGAAGGATCGTCTGGCTCACGTGACCTTCCTACGCAGCGAGGCGGCCTCCCCTTCCTTCTCGGCGGAAATGCCCCCGTTTTCGGCTAGTGTGCGAGCGCCGTGGCCGAACGAACAATGTCCTTTTTCGCGCGTCTTGCCTTCGCATTTGCCGCATTTTTCCGCATTTTATTCGATGCAGAGCTCGCGGGGCGACTCTGGCGTGCGCGCGAGATCGAGACGCCGAAGGAGGCGCCGCCCGAGGCCGAGCCGGAGCCCGAGAAACCGGCGCCGAGAGCCGAGCCCGGCGAAGCGGAGCAGGGTGAGGAACGCGGCGCGCTCATGCTTCTCTCGATCTTGCAGCGCGAAGGTCGCCTCGTGGATTTTCTCGAGCAGGAGATCGCGTCGTTTTCGGACGCAGACATCGGCGCGGCCGCACGTGCCGTGCACGAAGGCGCGCGTCGCGCGTTGCATGCGCATACGACGCTCGAGCCCGCGCGCGACGAAAAAGAAGGTGCACGCGTCACGTTGCCGGCTGGCTTCGACGCATCGACGGTGAAGCTCACGGGCAACGTACGCGGCGCGCCGCCACACACGGGCACGTTGAAGCACCCGGGCTGGCGCGCGAAGGAAATTCATCTACCGAAAGCAGTAGAGGGTCACGACGTTCACGTGATCGCGCCCGCCGAGGTGGAGCTGTGAGCGCGCGATACGTCGTCGGCATCGATCTCGGCACCACCCATACTGCGCTCGCATTCGCGCCCGCCGACGGCGGTCCCATCGAGCCATTTTCCATTCCGCAGCTCGTCGCAAAAGGAAATGTGGACGCGCGATCGCTCTTGCCGAGCTTCGTGTACTTTGCACACGAAAGCGAAGGCGCGGAGGCATTGCCCTGGGACGCGTCGCGCTCGTTTTCGGTCGGCGAGCACGCGAGGTCGCGTGGCGCCGATGCGCCCGCGCGCGTGATTTCCAGCGCAAAAAGCTGGCTTTCGCACACCGGCGTCGATCGACGCGCGGGAATTTTGCCGCTCGACGCGCCCGAAGACGTCGAGAAAATTTCGCCCGTGGAAGCCTCGTTTCGTCTGCTCGAGCACGTCTCCGAGGCATGGGATCATGCGATCGCGAAAGGCGACACCTCGCTAGCGCTTGCCGAGCAAGACGTCGTGATCACCGTGCCCGCATCGTTCGACGCCGGCGCGCGCGAGCTCACGGTCGAAGCCGCGCTCGCGGCCGGTCTTGACAACGTCACTCTCCTCGAAGAGCCACAGGCCGCGCTCTATGCCTGGACGTTTGCGCGCGGCGACGCGTGGCGCAAAGAATTGAAGCCGCACGACGTCGTCCTCGTCATCGACGTCGGCGGAGGCACCACCGATTTTTCCGCGATCGTCGTCGTCGAAAAAGACGGCAACCTCGAGCTCGTGCGCGTCGCCGTCGGTGATCACATCCTGCTCGGCGGCGACAACATCGATCTCGCGCTCGCGCATCTCGCACGAAATAAAATCGAAGAGAGCGGCGTCGAGATCGACCGCGCACAGATGGCGGCGCTCGTGCATGCATGTCGCGCACAAAAAGAGCGCATGCTCACGCAGACGTCTCTCGCATCCGCTCCCATCGCAGTCGCCGCGCGCGGCGCGAAGCTCGTCGGCGGCGGGCTGCGCACCGAGATTTCGCGGGACGAGATCGATCGCATGATCGAGGCTTTTTTCCCGCGTATTTCATCGTCGGACCGGCCGCAGGCGAGACCGCGCGCCGCTCTCACCGAGGTCGGCCTTCCTTACGCGCAAGACGCCGCCATGACGAAGCACCTCGCCCAATTTTTGTCGCGCAAGTCGGCGCCGCACGCGACCACGGCATCGAAGCGGACGGCGGCAAGCTTTTGCATCCCACCGCCGTCCTATTCAACGGCGGCGTCATGAAGAGCGACGCGGTGCGATCGCGCATCGTGGACACCTTGAATGCATGGCTCGCCGAAGACGGCGCGTCCCCCGTGCGCGTCCTCGCCGGCGCCGATCTCGATCTCGCCGTCGCCCGAGGCGCGGCGGCGTACGGTCTCGTTCGCCGCGGTCACGGCATTCGGGTCCGCGGCGGCACCGCGCGCGCGTATTACGTCGGCATCGAGAGCAACGCTCCCGCCGTGCCCGGCATCGAGCCCGACGTCGCCGCTCTCTGCGTCGCACCGTTCGGAATGGAAGAAGGCGGCGCCGCGAAGATCGACGCGGCAGGCATCGGCCTCGTCGTCGGCGAGACGGTGCATTTTCGATTTTTCGGATCGTCGACGCGGCGCGACGACAAAGCCGGAGATCGCATCGAACGCTGGAAAAATAAGGGGATCGAGGAGCTCGCCCCGATCGAAGCGAAGCTTCCTGCCGACGGGCGAACGGAAGGCGACGTCGTCGCCGTGAAGCTCGAGTCGAACGTCACCGAGATCGGTACGCTCGTCATCGAAGCGATCCCCGCGCGTCCTCTCCGCGAGGACGAACGCTGGAAAGTCGAGCTCAACGTACGCGAGCAGGCATGACGACGGTCGTCGGCATCGATCTCGGCACCACGCACACCGTGGCGGCGACGGCCGAAGTCGAGAGCGGAGACATTCGGGTTCTGCCGATTCCCCAGCTCGTATCGCGTGGCATCATCGAGCCTCGTGACCTCTTGCCGTCCGTTCTCTACGCGCCCGCGGCCGGCGAAGCGCTCGTCGATCCGTTCGCCGATCCTCCGTACGTCGAAGGGCAGCTCGCGAGCGTTCGGGCGGCGGAGATTCCCGGGCGCGCCGTGCTGTCGGCGAAGAGTTGGCTGTCACATGCCGGCGTCGATCGCACGGCAGCGATCTTGCCGTGGGGCGCGCGCGACGAGATCGACGATTTGCCGCGAATTTCCCCAGTCGATGCGAGCGCGCGCTATCTCGCACGCGTGAAGCGCGCGTGGTCGGACGCGAAGATTTCGGCGGGCTCGATCGTGCTGACGGTGCCGGCGTCGTTCGACGAGACCGCGCGCGAGCTGACATTGCAAGCCGCGACGCTCGCGGGGCTCACGGTGCGCCTCCTCGAAGAGCCACAAGCCGCGTTCTACGACGTCATGCGCCGCATCGGCGACGACGGCCTCGCCTCGCTCCTCGATCGGACGGGAGGCGAAGCGCGCATTTTGGTCTGCGACGTCGGCGGCGGAACGACCGACCTCTCGCTGCTCCGCGTTTCTCGCGATCCCGATCTTCGGGTCGAGCGCGTGGCCGTCGGTCGCCATCTTCTCTTAGGCGGCGACAACATGGATCTCGCGCTCGCCGCTCGCATCGAAGATCGGTTCGGTCAAAAGCTCGATGCGACGCGCTTCTCCCAGCTCGTGGCGCTTTGCCGGAACGCGAAGGAGACGCTGCTCGGATCGAATCCTCCGGAGTCGGTGCCGGTTCGATTGCTCGCGTCGGGCACGAAGCTCGTCGGGGCCACGCTGTCGAGCGAGCTTGCGCGCCAAGACATCGATCAGCTGATCGCAGGCTTTTTTCCGCTCATTTCGTCCTCGGAGCTCGCGAAAAAAGCACCACCGCGCACGAGCGCGATCGTGAGCTTCGGCCTTCCTTACGAACGCGAAGCCGCGATCACGCGTCACGTGGCCGCATTCATCGCGCGTCATGCCGCGGAGCACGCGCCGAACGCCCTGCTCTTGAACGGTGGCGTTTTCCAATCACCGCTCCTCGCTGCGCGCATCGCCGAGCAGCTCGAGGCCTGCGTCGGTGCCGCTCCCGTTCTCGTCGACAACGACGCGCCGAGCCTCGCCGTCGCGCGCGGCGCGGTCGCGTATGGTCAGGCGCTCGCACGTCGCGATCGCAAGAGCGCCCACGCTCCGCGGCTCATCGAAGGCGGATCGGCGCGCGGCTATTACGTCGGTCTCGACGGGGCGCACGCCATTTGTGTTCTGCCGCGCGGCGCGGAAGAGAGCACGCCGTACGTCGCCGAAGGTCGTGTGTTCGCGCTCATGATCGGCAAGCCCGCTCGTTTCGATCTCTATGCGTGCGACGACGCGCGAGACGACGCCGGCGAGATCGTGGAAATCGATCCCGATCGATTCGCGCGTCTGCCTCCCCTCGCGACGCGTCTCGGCGATGCAGGCCGCACCCGCGAGCTTCGCGTGGTCTTGAGCGCGGAGCTCACCGCGGTCGGAACGCTCGAGCTCTTCGCGGTCGAAAAATCGCTTGATCCCAGGCGATTTCGGCTCTCGTTTCATCTCCGCGGCACCGAGCACGAGCCCGTTCTCTCGACGAGACCACCGCCGGCGAGCATGAAATCGCCCGGCACCGAGGACGCCGTGCGTATGGTCCGCGAAGCGTTCTCCGACAAAGCCGATCGCAAAGTGAAGGATCTCTTGCGCGACCTCGAGAGACGTCTCGGCGAGCGCCCGAGCTGGTCGATCGAAACCGCGCGCGCTCTCTTCGACGCGCTCGCCCCGCTGCATCCGGCGCGCCGCGCGTCCGCGGATCACGAGCGCGTGTTCTGGCTCCTCGCCGGTTTTTGCGCGCGGCCTGGTTTCGGCGCGGCAGGCGACGAAGAACGCGCGCGGCTCTTTGCTCGCCTCTTCGCGGAAAAAGTCGTCTTCGCGGACAATCCGCGCGTGTGGCAGCAATTCTTCATCGCGATGCGCCGAGCCTCGGGTGGCATCGACGAGAGCGCGCAAGTGGCGATGCGCGACGCATTCGATCCGGTGCTCGCGCCGGCGGACGCGCAACTGAAACGATCGAAGAAATGGAAGCCGCTCTCCGAAGACGATCTTCTCGAGACGGCGGCGTCGCTCGAGCGCGTGCCGGCGTCGCGACGCGCGGAGCTCGGAGATTGGATTTTGGAGCGAACGTGGACGAATCGCGATCCGCGTCTTTGGACCGCGATCTCGAAGCTCGGCGCGCGCGCTCCTTCGTACGCGAGCGTGCATCACGTGGTCGCCACGAAGACGGCGGAAAAATGGCTGGATCATCTCCTGCGGGAAAAATGGGAAAGCCTGCAGACCGCCGAGCTCTCTGCGGTGAGGCTCGCGCGCATGACGGGAGATCGGGCGCGCGACGTCGACGAGAAGCTTCGCCGCGAGGTCGAAAAACGTCTCGTCGCGATCGACGCACGCCCGCAGTCGATCCGCGCGGTGCGTGAGCTCGTCATCGTCGACGACGCCGATCGCGCGGCGTTCTTCGGCGAATCGCTGCCGGCGGGCCTGCGTTTGGCCTAGCGACGTTGGGTCGAGCTCGTCCGGGCGCGCGGCTGACTTGGCCGGTGCGGGAAAGGTCCTATTTTCGACCGTCGCGTTTTTGGTCGCCTGCAAGCGCAACGCGTTCTATTTTCGAGATGCACTTCGATGCGACGTAAGGCGCGGCTCGCCGCTGCACGCACATTGTCACCGACCGTTCGCGAGCTGACGCTCGAGGTCGATCCGGCTCCCGACGGCGCACCCTTCTCCTACGCGGCAGGTCAGTACGTCGAGCTCTTCGTGCCGACGAAAGGTCTGACGATGAAGCGCGCGTACTCGATCGCGTCCGCGCCCGGCGCACGTGGGCCGAACGCGTTCGACATCGCGGTGACGCGCACGTCGAGCGGGCAAAGCTCCGACTCACTGCACGCGCATGCGCTCGACGCCGAGTACGATGTCGAAGGTCCGCGCGGCGGATTCGTCCGACGCTCGCGCGACAAATCGGTCCTCTTCATCGGCGCGGGAACCGGACTCGCTCCGCTTCGCGCGATGATCCAAGACGAGCTGCGCGTCGAATCGCCGTCGCGCGTCGGGCTCCTTTTCGGCGCACGCGACGAAGAGCACATTCTCTGGCGCGATGAATGGAATGCGTGGCAGGCGTCGCGTCGATTCGTGGGCGACATCACGCTTTCGCGCGCGAGCGCCAATTGGCCGGGATTGCGAGGCTACGTGCAGCTCCATGCCGTTCACGCGTACGCGAAGATCGCGCCCGCGGAAGTCTTCGTGTGCGGTCTCTCGTCGATGGTCATCGACGTCGTGCGCGCGCTCGAAGCGCGCGGCGTGGATTCGAGCGCGATCTACTCCGAGTCGTACGACTAGTGTCGCCCGTCGCGCTTGACGGGCTGCGGCGGCGGCGGCGGCGGCGGAACCTCCGGCGCGGTCGTGGCTGATGTCGTAGGCGTGGCTTTCGGCACGGTCGGCGGCGCACCGAGATGCAGGTGCTTCGCGACGGCGTACGCCACGATCATGGTCACGATGAGAAGCCCATAGAACACGACGCGCGCCGTCGCAGAGCTCGACGAC
>JAICXU010000998.1 GCA_025934595.1 Polyangiaceae bacterium
ATTGCAGGACGAAAGACGGATCGCATCGGCGTCATCGTCTTCGGAAAAAATCCGTACGTCTTGTCGCCGCCGACGCTCGACTACGATCTCCTCGCGACGCTCGTCCAAAAAATGGAGCTCGATCTGATCGACGGAAATGGAACCGCGATCGGCGACGCGGTGGGAACGGCGGTCGCCCATTTGCGGAGATCGGACGCGCGCTCGAAGACGATCATCTTGCTCACGGACGGCGACTCGAACGCCGGGCAAGTCGATCCGACCTACGCCGCGCATCTCGCGCAAGTGCAGAGCGTGAAGGTGTTCACCGTGCAGCTCGGCAACGGTGACGACGTGGAGGTCGAGGACGGCAACGATCTCTTCGGTCAGCCGCATTACGTTCGCGCGCATTTTCCGGTCAATCCGGAGCTCCTGAAGAGCATCTCGAAACAAACGGGCGGCGAGTCTTTCGTCGCGAACGACAAGACCGCGCTCGAAAAGAGCATGCATTCGATCTTGGACACTCTGCAAAAAACCAAATTCGAGGCGCAGGCAGCGACGATGGAAGATCTCTTTCCATTCTTGCTCTTCCCTGCCGTCGCGCTCGTGATGCTCGAAGCGCTGTCGCGTCTGCTCGTCGTGCGGAGGTTTCCGTAATGCGATTCGCATACGACCTCTTCGATTTTCCGGGCATCGCGATCGTCATCGCGTGTGTGATCGTTTGGCTCGGATTCGTGGGCGCGCTCATCCTCGCGTCGATCTCGCGTGCTCGCGCGGAGAAGCGATTCGGAGATCCGGCGCTCGTCGGCAAGCTCGCCACGTTCGACGCGACGGCGCGTCGAGCCACGAAAGGCGTTCTCCTCGCGGCCGCGATCGCGCTCGCGTTCTTTGCGCTCGCTCGTCCGCAATTTGGGCGTGGCACGCGTCTCATTCCGGCGACGAATCTCGATATCGCGATCGTGCTCGATTACTCGAAGAGCATGTACGCGCGCGACATCGCGCCGAGCCGCATCACGCGTGCGAAAGCCGAGGTGGCTCGTTTGATCGAGAAATTGCCGGGGGCGCGCTTCTGCGCGATCGCGTTCGCAGGCGAGCCGATGGCGTTCCCGCTGACGAGCGACGGCGCGGCGATCGCGCAATTTTTCCGCCAGCTCGAGCCGAACGACATGCCCGTCGGCGGCACGGCGACCGCGAAGGCGCTCGAGCGCGCGCGCGACATGCTCAATCACGATCCGAAGGCGAAGACCCACGTGAAGATGATCGTGCTCGTCACCGACGGCGAGGATCTCGAAGGCGATCCCGTTCAAGTAGCCAAGGAATGCGCCGAGGACGGCATCAAAATCGACGTCGTGCAAATCGGAGGACGCGCGCCCGAGGTCATCCCGAACGTCGCCGAAGACGGGAGAGTGAACGGGATTCGCCACGACGAAAACGGCAAGCCCCTGATGACCGAGCTCTCGGCGGAGGGCGAAGCGCAGCTCGCGCAGGTCGCGAGCACGACGAGCGGAATGATCGTGCGCTCGGAGAACGGCGAGACGGGCATCGACAAAGTCGCGCAAGCGCTCTCGCAAATGATGAAGGACGAGCTCAGCGAAAAAGTCGAGACGGTGTACGGCGAGGAATACTCGTGGCCGCTCGGCGCCGCGCTCGTCCTCTTCCTCGTCGAGGCGTTCATCCCCGAGGCGCCGAAGAAAAAAGGAATCGCGAAAGGCTTGCCCGCGGTTGCCCCGCGCAAGAGACGAAAAAAGCGCTTACAGAGCGGAGGATCACGTGCGACGGCGTGATCGCAGAAAACGCGTCGTCGTCTTTCTCGCGTGCGCGTCGCTCTTGGCGTCGGCGTGTGCGTGGGATCCGTCACATCCGTTCGATCACGACGTGCCCGAGGTGAACAAGGCGATCTCCGCGCTCGACGCAGGGGATGCCGCGGTCGC
>JAICXU010000701.1 GCA_025934595.1 Polyangiaceae bacterium
AGCGATTGAGCGGCTTCTCGTCGCGGCTCTGGATCGTGATCTCGTCGTCGTCCTTGAAGACGAGAATGCGGAAGCCGTCCCACTTCGGCTCGTAGATGAAGTGCCCGCTGTCGGGAATTTCGCTCACGCGTTTCGAGAGCATCGGCAGGAGCGGCGGCGGCACGACGAGCACGCACGCATCCTACTCCTCGAGGGGTCGGTGAAGATGGCAAGAAGAGAGGTCGTCACATCACGCGCGTTCCTCGCACCGATTTTGGAGTAGGCTCGCGCGCATGGGATTCGTCCACGGCGGTCGCCTCGTCGCGCAAGCTTTGAAACGTCATGGAACCACGCATTTATTCACTCTCTGTGGCGGACACATTCAGGCCATTTACGATGGCTGCATCGACGAGAAAATTCGTGTCGTCGACGTGCGCCACGAGCAGACCGCGGGACATGCCGCCGACGGTTATGCGCGCGTCACCGGGAAACCGGGCGTGTGCGCTGTCACGGCCGGTCCCGGCGTGACCGACGTCGTCACCGCCGTCGCGAATGCGCAACGCGCAGGCATTCCGATGATCGTGATCGGCGGCGCCGGTCCGAAGCTTCTGTGTGACATGGGCTCGCTGCAAGACATGGACTGCGTGACGTTGATGCGCCCCATCACGAAATGGAGCGTGCAGGTTCCCGCCGTCGATCGCATCGGCGAATACATCGACTCCGCGTTTCGCGTCGCGCAGTCGAACGTGCCCGGTCCCGTGTTTCTCGAGATGCCGCTCGACCTCTTGATGAACGGCGCCGACGACGCGCAGCTCCCTGCGACCGCGCCCCTCGAATCGCCACCGCGTCCTGCAGGTGACGCGCGGTCGATCGCGCGAGCCGCGGAGATTTTGAAAAACGCGAAACGCCCTTGTTTCATCGTGGGATCGCAGATCCGCTGGTCGCCGAATCGGGAAGCAGTGAAGGCGGCGGCAGACGCGTTCGCGGTGCCTTTCTATTTGAACGGCATGGCACGCGGGGCGATTCCGTTCGAGCACGCCGGTCTATTTTCGCGCTCGCGAAAATTCGCGCTCGCACAAGCCGACGCCGTTTTCATGTTCGGCACTCCGTTCGATTTTCGCGTCGACTACGGCCGATCGCCGACATGGGCGGCCGACGCGAAGATCATCCAAATCGATCTGGATGGCGCCGAGCTCGGTCGCAATCGGAAAGTCGACATCGCGATCCACGGCGACAGCGGGCTCGTGTTGCAGCAGCTCGTCGATGCCGTCGGCAAGAAGAACGACGCTACCGAGTGGCGAGATCTCGTGCGTGCGCAAGAGACGAAGCAGCGCGCGAAGATGCTCAGCGAAATCGACTCGAATGCTTCGCCTCCGAATCCGCTCCGCGTGTGCTCGGAGATCGGCAAGCGCCTCAAGAAGGACGACATCGTCGTCGGTGACGGCGGCGACTTCGTGGCCACCGCCGCGTACGTCCTCAAAATGGAGTGGCCGCAATTGTGGATGGATCCGGGCCCGCTCGGAACGCTCGGCGTCGGTCCCGGCTATGCGATGGCGGCGAAGCTTCTCCGTCCCGATTCGAACGTCGTTTTGGTCTACGGCGACGGCAGCTTCGGATTGCACGGCATCGAGTTCGAAGCGATGGCGCGGCAAGGCATCCACGTGATCGCCGTCATCGGCAACGACGCCGGCTGGACACAAATTCGCCGCGGCCAAGTCGAGCTCTATGGAGAGGAACGCGCCGTGGCCACTGCGCTCGAATACACGCGCTACGAAAAAATCGTCGAAGCGTGCGGCGGCGAAGCGTACTGGGTCGAAAAAGTCGAAGACCTCGGGCCTGCGCTCGACAAAGCATTTGCGGCGAAAAAGCCTGCATGCGTGAACGTGAAGATCGCGAAGAGCGATTTCCGAAAGGGCTCGATCTCGGTCTGAGCGATCGCGCGTGGGCGCGCCCATTCCGACTGCGGTTTGGATCGCCACCCAGGCGCTCCCCAGCCCCGAGATCGCCGCTGACCACGGCACTGCATTCTTCGGAATGCGCTGGCAAGTGACGCCGCTCCTCTGGTCGTGGGGCGTGAATCGCAAAATCTCGCCGTGGCGCTTTCTCGTCGTCGATCCCTTCGCGCGACAAAGCGGATCGCTCGAAGCTTTTTTTTCTCCCGAGTTCATCGCGAAGAGCGGCGCGTTCGAAGATCAATGGAGCCTTCGCGCGGGCGCACGCGCGTACTTTCCGCTCGTCACGCACGGCGAAAATCTTTCCATGTCGCTCGGCACCTCGTTCTCGTCGATGGGCACGCGCAGCGTCGGCTACGAAGCGGGCGCGTACGTGCTCTACGGATTCCTCGGCGGCGTCGTGACGTATTCGCCCTCGCCGGACGCCGCGCGCTGGATCTTCACGCTGCGGATTCGGGTGTTCTGATGGCCGCGCGAAACACCTTGTTTTTGGTTGGATTCGCGATCGCTGCCGCGAGCACGCAAGCCGGTTGCTTCGTCGCGAAAAGCGCGGCCGCGCTCGTCGCGTCGCCTCGCGAGGTGCCGAACCGGATCCAAAATCCGGTTCGTCCGGACGCGCGGCTCGCCGTCACGTGGATCGGTCACGCAACGACGCTCATTCAAATGGACGACATCTTCATTCTCACCGATCCGGTCTTCACGAAATCGGTAGGCGAGATCTCGGCGCGTCTCGTCGAGCCGGGGCTCACGGTCGAGAGTCTCCCTCACGTGAACGTCGTGCTCATTTCGCATTTGCACTTCGATCATCTGTCGCTCGACTCGCTGGATCTGATCGAAGACAAAGTCGATCGCCTGTTCGTACCCCAGGGTGGGATCGAATATTTGCCCGACTACCGGTTCGAAGAAGACGAGCTCGGTTGGTGGCAGAGCCAAAAGCTCG
>JAICXU010000703.1 GCA_025934595.1 Polyangiaceae bacterium
AACGCGGGAATCCTGCGCGACAAATCTTTTTTGAAGACCGACGAAGCGATGTTCGATTCGGTCATCCAAGTCCACTTGAAGGGCACGTTCCTCGTTTCGCAGGCGTTCACGCGCCAGCTCGTCGCCCAAGGAAATGGGGGACGCATCGTGAACACGACGAGCGTGAGCGGGATGATGGGCAACTTCGGCCAATCGAATTACGCAGCCGCGAAAGCCGGCATCTACGGCCTCACACGCACCATGTCGATCGAGCTGCAAAAGCATCGCATCACGGTGAACGCGCTCGCGCCGATCGCGAAGACGCGCATGACCGAGGATTTGCCGATGTTCCAGACGGTCGACACCATGACGCCCGAGCACGTCTCGCCCGCGGCGCTGTTTCTCGCGAGCGATCTCTGCGGCGACCGCACGGGTTACGTGCTCGCCGTCGCCGGCGCCCGCATGTACGCGTTCAAGGTGATCGAGACGGCGGGCAAATTCAAAGACGCCGACAACGGCGTGTGGAAGCCGGAAGAAATCCGCGACAACTGGGACTCGATCGTCAAGGCCTAGGTCGAGGTCGAGCGTCTAGGTCTAGGTCCAGCGAGCCTGCTAGGCTCGCGTCATGGCGTTCGACATTCGCGGCGCGGCTCTCGCGGCGTGGGGTTACATCCGAAAAAATCCTGACGAGCTCGCGCTCGCCACGCGCAATGCCGTCGGTCTGCGTTTCGGCGTTCCGCTCGCCGCGCTTCGCTACTTGGCCGCGACGGCGGCCACGGGAAAGAAGGCGCCGAAAGACATCGCGCTCTCGACATCACCTCCTGCCCTCGAGCTCGGGGCGACCGTCGATGCGATGGGAACGTCGCTGCGTGCGCAAGCCGCGATCCGCATCGACGAAGTGGAGGTATCGGCGGACGAATTGAAAATCGGAATCGTGCTCTCCAACGTTCGCCTGAAGCTGCTCACCGACAGCGATTCGCCCGTCGCCACCCTCGTGAAATCGGGAGCGCTCGATCTTTCCAAGCCCGGAAATCTCGTCGGCGTCTTGCCGAAGCGCCCCGCCGCCATCGTCGACGCGAAGGACGATCACATCACCATCGATCTGATGAAAGTGCCGAAAATAGCCAAAAACAAGCGCCTTCGTAAGGTGTTGAAGGTCGTGACGCCGCTCGTCGGCATAAGAAAAATCGAGACCGACGCCGATCATCTTTATGTGACGCTGCGCGCGACGCCCGCCGGTTTGCGCGAAGCGATCGATGCAGCTAAACAAGCGCTCACCGAATGAAAAGAATTTTTTGTGCTGCGCTCCTCGTCTCGTGCGGGATGGGATGCGCGGTGGAAATCGGTTGCTCGAGCGCGGGCAGCGATGGGGCGACATCGGGCAGCGACGCGGGCGACTCGACCGCGGACGGCGGCGACGGCGCGCCCTCGAGCGGCGATATTTCCGTACCGGCAACCGACGGCACGTGGCCCGCCGCACAAGACGTGACGTTCACGGGAAAAGGCGCGAAGGATCTCGGCGCGATCGCGATCACGCACGGCGCCGGCACGATCCAATTCAAAGGCGCGCCCGCGCAAGCGTTCTTCTTCGACGCCACTCCCGTTCCCACGGGCACGGACGACGCGGGAGATTTCTCCGGCTCGCGCGATTTTCAAATCATCGCCGCGCAGGACAGCCGCTTCATCATGGCGTGGATCACCTGCACAGGGACGCAGCTCGGCTACATCTATTACGAGAGCACCAACGGCGATACGTCCTCGACCACCGCAGTGCCCGGCGGGGAGCTACCGGCAAGCGGAACGTGCACCGTCGCCGAAACGCCGACCTCGGTGGCCGTCTCCCTTCCTGCCGTGACGCTCCCGTCCGCGCCGCCGCTCGTTTCCGGGTTCACGATCACGGGACAAGATCTGAGCTTCGACGGTACGAACCCCGGCAAAGCGAACGTGAACGGCGAGAGCTGGACGATGTACCCGTTCAACACGGTCGATTGCCGTGATTGCGCGACGCCGGGTTGGTACGAGCTTCATTCGCTCTTTTATGATCCGAACAATCAGAACGCGTGCCTCGGCATCCTCTATTTGACGGAAGGCTCGCCGGCGCAAACGGAGCTCGCGTATTTCCTGTGTCTGCCCGCGCTGAGCGCGCCGCTGACGAACGATCAGGAATTCTTCGATTCGGCTTGGACGAGCCCGTAGCAAAAATCAAAACGCCAAAATCAAAATGAAAGCTCGACGCTCATGCGCGCGAACGGACCGCGGAGCGCGAGCTCGCCGAGATTCGTCGTGCCCGTCGGCTGCGGATCGACGTCGGAGCCCTTCGGGGAGAACGTGAGATCGGTCGCGCCCGACCACGCGTAACCGAGCTCGGGCGAGAACCAAAAGCGCGGCACATGGCTGTCCGGCTTTCCTTGGGGGCCCGCCAAGAACGACGCGCCGAGGCTGAAATCCGCGGCTGGCGCCCACGCGCTCGAATCGAGCTCGGCCGACGGTGACGACGGATCGGTGATCCACGCCTTTCGATAGTCGGCGCCCGGCGCGACGCGACCGAACACGTAGAGCCACGTCGCCGCGTGAAATCGCGCTTCGAGCGGCACGCTCAATCGATGCACCGCGATGCCGGTCTGAAATCCCCGAGCCTCGGTGTCGTCGCGTTGGCCGACGTCCCAGCTCGCGCCCGCCGCAAAGGAAAATCGGCGCGTCGCGAGGAGCGTGCGCGTCGCCGTGAGCGAGTATTGCCAAAGCTGCGAGTTGTTCGCGAACGGATCGAAACCGGCGTCGTCGACGCGCCCCGCGCGCACCCCCATTCCGATTTTCCAAAAGCTCCAGCGTGTGTCGTGATCTTGGAAGCCGGGGACCCGACCCGATTCGGCGGCCGCGGACGGCGAC
>JAICXU010000871.1 GCA_025934595.1 Polyangiaceae bacterium
CCTCAGAGATAAGTATGTAACGGTACGGAACGTTCGCTCCGATTACCTTCGATACGGTGCGCCACTCCTCGACGCGTCCGGCACGGTCGGTGCGATCACCGATGCGATCCCTGCCGGACCACGAGATCCAAACGACGTCAGCGCGTACCCGGCCGGCGCGGCTGCCGCAATCACAGCCGTTGCCGCTGGAAGTGAGTCAAGCTTTGGCGCGTCGCTACGCGCACGACTGGTGTCCCGGACTCCTACGGCCCGAGTCAGGAGCAATATGCGTATTACTCTGGCACGTCGCTACTGCTGAAGGATCCCCTGGTTTGTTTCTTGCATTCTACACATAGTCATTTCCATCCGTCTGCGGCGCGAGTAGACGCCGCGGCATGACGGAGCTCAGCTCGACCCACCGTGTCTCGACATCGCGCCGCCGCTCGCGCGAGACTGCGCTACGCATGCACTTTCCGCCCGCGAAGCGCACCGGCCCGGAGAACACGCACGCCTTCGTTCACGAGCTGCTCGGCGAGGATGTTCACGCGACGCGCGTGCTCTCGCTCGCGAACGGCGTCGTTGGCGTGATGCACGCCGCAGCGCTCGGCATCCACGCAATCGGGCGCGGTCTCGCCGACGCGCTCGACCTCGATCCGAAGCACGCGATCAAGCAAGTCGATCGTCTGCTGAGCAACAGCGGCATCACGATCTGGCAGTGGTTCGCGCAGTGGGTCGCGTTCGTCGTCGGTGAGCGAAAGGAGTTGCTCGTCGCACTGGACTGGACCGAGTTCGACAAGGACGACCAGGCGACGATCGCGCTCTACCTCATCACGTCGCACGGTCGCGCGACGCCGCTCGTGTGGAAGACGATCGAGAAGGCGAAGCTGAAGAACCGGCGCGCGGAGTACGAGCTCGACGTCGTGAACCGACTCCACGAAGTCCTTCCGCGCGATGTCGACGTGATGCTCCTCGCCGATCGCGCGTTCGGCGACCAGAAGCTCTATGCATGGCTCGATACGATCGGCTGGGCCTTCGTGATCCGGTTCAGGCAGCTCGTCAACGTGGCGTTCGACGGGGAGAGCAAATCTGCTGGCGAGTGGGTGCCGAAGAGCGGCCACGCGAAGATTCTTCGCGACGTCCTCATCACCAACGAGAAGACGCCGCTCGCGGCCGTCGTACTCAAGCACCAGAAGGGAATGAAGGAGGCGTGGTGTCTTGCGAGCAATCGCCCAGACCTCGGGGCCGCCGAGATCGTCGCGCGTTACTCCCGACGCTTCACGATCGAGGAGACGTTCCGCGACATCAAGGACAACCACTTCGGAATGGGCTTGTCGGCGACGCACATTGGAACGCCAGAGCGCCGTGACCGCCTGCTGTTCATCTCGGCCGTCGCGCAAGCGCTCCTCACGCTTCTCGGCGCAGCCGGCGAAAAGTGTGGATTGGACCGAACGCTCAAGGCGAATACCGTCGAGCGCAGAACGATGTCGCTCTTCAATCAAGGCTCGTACTGGTATCGGCGAATTCCAAACATGGGCGACGAACGCTTGCGTCCTCTCATGAACGCGTTTGGCGAGCTGCTCTCGAAGCAGCCGGCCTTCAAGCAGCTTTGCGGAGTTCTCTAGCCCCATGCATGCGGAATGCGTGAATACTGCACGCAATTGTGAGGGGATGCCTCAGATTCACGACAATTTCTCCTGACTATGCGTTTCACCGAGAGCGTTCCCCGCGCGGCGTGATTGCCGTTCGTTCGTCGCTCTCCCCTCCAACAGCGCAGCTCCCGGCGCTTCGGCGCATTTTTTCTTCGGGTGGGGTGTCGATTTCCTGCGCCGCTACGGATCTCGCGCGTTTGCACGTCGATTTCCGCCGAGCGTCCGGTGCCAGGACATCGTTGACAGAATTGGTGCCACTACATCGTTGACGGGTCTCATGGCGGATGCCCTGGAAGGAGTGTCGCGCGATGAGTCTCAAGATCGACTTCGTGGAGGGCGCAGAGGCAGGCGAGAAGGTCGCCGCGCTCTGCCGCGAGTTCGGCATCAGCCGGACTGCCGGGCACAAATGGATCAAGCGTTTCAGGGAGAGCGGACACGCGGGCCTCGAGGACGAGAGCCGTCGTCCGAAGTCGACGCCGCTCGCCACCGCCGAGGAGCTCGTGATCGCGACGATCGAGTCGCGCGAGGCGCACCCACGCTGGGGACCTCGCAAGCTCCACACGCTCCTCCGCCGTCGCTTCGGCGACCAAACGCC
>JAICXU010000152.1 GCA_025934595.1 Polyangiaceae bacterium
CCGATCGGCTTCGGCTGGTCGTGGGCCCACGTCGACAGCTCCAGCCAAGTCGTGCCGCTCTCCGATGGCAACGGCAGCTACTACGATTCGAGCTACGGCGCGCGCGATTACACGTACTTCGGCGGACAGGCCGGCGTCGGTCTCGAGTTCCGCGCCGCGAAACACTTCGCGCTGAACTTCGACGTCCGCGGCTTCGTGCGCGGCCGCGTCGATCACGATGCAAGCTCGCCGTACACGACCGACTACGAGTTCACGAGCTCGGACGGTCGTCACACGAACACGAGCGGCGGCGCGATCATCAACGCCGGCATGACGTTTTATTTCTAAGTCGAGTAGAACGACCTCGTGAAGGTCGACTGGCCGAAGCACCGCTGGAGCGCGTTCGCATTCAGCTCTGGCGTCGTCTTCGCGCTCGATGCGCCTCCGGCCGATCTCGTTCCGGCTCTTTGGATGGGCATGATCGGGCTCGCCGTCGCGATCGCGAAACCCTCTGAAAATAAGCCTCTTCGTGCGGTCCTATGGCGCGGGTTTTGGTTCGGCCTCGGCGCGAATCTCGTCATCTTTCGCTTCGTGCCCGCCGTCATTACTCGCTTCACGCCGTTGCCGTGGGTCGTCGCGATCGTCGCGCTCCTTTTGCTCGCGGCCGCGCAGGGTCTGCGTTGGATCGCGACATGTGTATTCTACAAGCTTCTCGTCGACCGCGGCGCGCCACGATGGGCGGCATTCCCGCTGGGTCTCTACGCGGGAACGTTCGTGCCGATGGTGTTTCCGTGGAACCCGGCCGGAGGCGCGACGCCGTGGCCGGCGATGGTGCAGCTCGCGGACATCGTCGGAGAGCGTGGCGTGTCGGCGATCATGGCGCTCGCAGCCGCGCTCGTCGCGGAAGCGTGGCTCGTGCGCGAAGAAAAACCTCGCGCGAGAAAGCTCGCCGCGATCGCAATCGCGATCCCAATCGCGACGGCGGCGATCGGCTGGATCCGCATTCGCGAGATCGATGCGCTCCGCGACGCGGCTCCGAAAGTGAACGTCGCGCTCTTGCAGCCTTCGGTCGGCGCAACGCTGCGTTGGGATCCGAGCGCGGCGGCGGGAATCTCCGCGGAGCTCGAGTCGCTCACGGAGACCGCAGAAAAGAAGGGCGCCGACCTCACCGTGTGGCACGAGGCCGCGTATCCGTACGTGCTGCCCCACACATCGCGAAGGGGCCCGCAAGGTCGCGCGTCGATCGTGGGAGGGCGCGTCCACGGCCCTGTGCTCACGGGCATCATCTTGCGGCAGGCCGATCACGACTCGACGAACTCCGCGATTCTCGTGCAACGCGACGATTCGTTCGGCGAGCCGTACGACAAGATGCATCTCCTGTGGTTCGGCGAGACGGTGCCGCTCGCGGACGTCTTCCCCTGGCTGCGGCATGCCTTCGCGCGCGCGTCGGGTCTGGCTCCCGGCGATCACGAGGTGCTGCTTTCCACCGGGAAAATCCACGCCGCCGTGCTCAATTGCTTCGAGGACATTCTTCCCGGCGCAGGCCGCGAAGCGATGAGCGTGCATCCGAATCTCATCGTGAACGTCACGAACGACGCGTGGTTTCATCCGAGCGAGGAGAGCGCGCTCCACATGCGGATGAGCGTCATGCGCGCCGTCGAAGAGCGGCGCGACATGGTGCGCGCCGTGAACTTCGGAACGACGACGTGGATCGATGCGGCCGGTCGCGTGCGCGGTCGTTACGATTCGTCGATCCCGGGCATGCTGATGACGGAGCCCGCGCTCATCGACGCGCCGCTCACGTTTTTCGGCCGCTTCGGCGAGTGGCCTTGGGTAGCCATCGCCCCCATTTTTGCCTGGATTTCGACGCGCAAGAAATCGCGCGCGGCGCCGGTGCCCGCTTAAACGCGAAAGCGCCCGCCTCCAAAAAGGCGAGCGCTCGCGACGAGCAAGAAAGCTAAAAGGAAAACGAGCTTACTGGATGAGATCCTTGAGCGCCTTGAGGGCGGTCGCGCGGATCTTCTTCGAAGCCGGCTTGCCTTTGATCGTGATCGGCTGCTTGGTGAAGGGGTTGATGCCGGGGCGATCTTTCGTCGCCGGCTTCTTGACCGCCTTCAGCTTGAGCAAGCCGGGGATCACGAACTCGCCCGGGCCACGTGAGCCGAGCTGCTTCTTGATGAGCTCCGTGAGACCGTCAAACACGCGATTGACGCTCTTCTTGTCGAGCTCCGTGAACTCTGAAATCTCCGTAATCACTTGCGCCTTCGTCATCCGCTTTCCAGACATTTGCGCTTCCTCCCGTCGAATGAATCGACAATCTAGAACAATTTTCTATTGCTCCAGTTCGGCCTCGGTTTTCAATTTCACGTTTGGCGGCCTGAGCCGCTGCTGCGTGAAACCCCGGAATTACCCGGGCGAAACGATGGGTAGCATCCGCGTTCCATGTTGTGCAAGCAGAAAAATAGGCAATTTACCGATTTTATTTCGAGCCGAGCTAGCGGGACCCCGGAAAAAGCCCTGGCACAGGGGGGCGGTAGACCCCGCCACGCCATGCCGTGCCACGCACGGAAGGCCAATCCTTGATGTGAAACATTATGTTTGGGCTCGCCTCTTTGTGGCTTTGACCGAAGAGGACCCGCGACTCGCCTTCGCTGCTGCCGTACAGAGGCGGCGCGTCTCTTTGCGCATCGCGCGGTCCTTCGCGTCGGTGTCGTGATCCCAGCCGAGAAGATGCAAGATGCCGTGGGCCATCAACATCGTGACCTCGTCGAGCAGCGGCACGTCTCTCTCGACCGCCTGCCGCGCCGCCGTCGCGACGCTGATGATCACGTCCCCCAAAAGCCGCGAGAGTCCCGCGTGAGAAATCGAGCCAAATTCCCCTTCATTCATGGCAAATGCCAAGACGTCGGTTGGTCGATCTTTCTTTCGATAAATCTTGTTTAACTTATGTATTTGTTTGTCGCCCGTTAGGACGATTGATAGCTCTGCCTTCTTCAATTGAAGGGCGGAAAGCATTCGCTCTGCTCGCGCGCGAATCTCGGTAGGTGAAAGGAGCCTGGAGCGCTGCTCGACGGCGAGATGCACGGGCATGGTCGGGACCTGGCTCCGTGCTATCTCTTGGCGCATGACGCGGTCAATGGCCGGAAGTCGGTCAGGACGCGCACACGCCTGTGCGCGATCGAATCCGGGTGGTGCGTGCTTCGTCATCCCCGCCTTCGACGCCGAGCACGCGCTCGCCGGCGTCCTCGACGAGCTCGCCGCGGAGCTCCACGAATTCGATCGCGACCGCTTCATCGTCGTCGACGACGGCTCGAAAGATCGCACCGCCGCGATCGCGGAAGCGCACGACGTCATCGTGTTGAAACACGACAAAAATAGGGGAAAAGGCGCGGCGATCTTCACCGGGCTCGTCGAGGCCGAGCGTCGCGGATTCTCGTCGATGGTCATCGTCGATGCCGACGGTCAACATCCCGCGTCGTCCGCGCGCGCCGTGCTCGAAGCCGGTGACGACGGCGATCTCGTCCTCGGCATCCGTGATCTTTTGCGCGACGGTGCGCCGAAGATGAATCGCATGTCGAACGGCATTTCGAATTTTTTCATCTCGTACTTCGGCGGACGAAAGCTCGGCGACACGCAGTGCGGTCTGCGCCGCTACCCCGTTCGCGAAACGCTGGCGCTCGGTGCCCACGCGCACGGCTATGCATTCGAGGCGGAGGTCTTGCTGCTCGCGATGGCGCACAAGCTCCCCATTTTGGAAGTGCCGATCGCGGTGCGGTATCCGCCCGAAGAAGAGCGCGTGACGCACTTCGATTCGGTAAAAGACCCGGCGCGCATCGTCGCTGTCGTCGTTCGCACGCTCTGGTCGCTCCGGACGAGCGGCACGGAATCGAGCGCCAGCCGAACGGCGAGTGAGTGACTTCGTCATGGCCGCCTCGATCGCGAAGCGTCACAAGAAAAAAATAATCGCGCTTGCTTTGGTCGTCTTTTCCGTGGCGGGTGCGCACGTCTTTGCCGTCGTGAGCTCGCGCATGACTCCGCCGTCGATCGTCCTGCCTCCGGCGGCCAAACCCGCAGAAAATGCAGGGATTCAGCGATTGGGTGCAAGCTACACGCAAGTCGTCGACGGCGTGCGAGAGGTCTATTTGAAGGGCACGCCCGAGGAGGTCGGCGCCGCGCACGTCAGGCTTCTCCGCGATCACATGGTCCGCGACGAAGGCGCGGTCTGGTCGCAGTTCTCGTCGCTCGTTCCCTTCTCGCCCGCGCGTACGCTGATGACGGACGTGGGCCGCTATCGATATCGGCGCGTCGACACCGGGGTGCCGCTCGATCGCAAACGCGAGATCGCCGCGCAAGCGGAAGCCTTCCAGCCCGATCCTTTTTCGAATCACATGCCCACCTACGAACGAATGATTTTTCTGCACTCGCTCTACGACATCGCGCTCTCCTTCGAGCACTCGCCGCTTCTCGGTTGCTCCGCGTTCGCGCTCGGTCCGTCACGCACGAGCGATGGTCATGCGCTCCTCGCGCGTGCGTTCGATTTCGAAGCGGGTGACACCTACGACACGGACAAAGCCGTCTTCTTCGTCGACGAGCCAGGCACGATTCCTTTCGCGAGCGTCGCATGGCCGGGCCTCGTCGGCGTGCTCAGCGGAATGAATCGAGAGGGCGTGGCGATCGTCGTTCATGGAGGACGCGCCCGGTCGCCGCGTACCGAAGGAGAGCCGGTGGTTTTCACGCTTCGCGAGGTCCTCGAACGCGCCCATGACACCGAGGAAGCGGTGGCGATCTTGTCGTCGCAGAACGTGATGGTCTCGCACATCGTCTTCGTGGCGGATGCGGCGGGGCATTTCGCGATCGTCGAGCGGGCACCGGGAGAGGCTGCGTTCGTGCGCAAGAACATCGACGAATCGCGGGTGGCGCTCACGAACCACTTCGAAGGCCCGATGTCGGCCGATCCGAAAAATCAGGCCATCCGCGCGCACACGACGACGCTCGCGCGAAGAGCGAAGCTCGACGAGATGCTCGACGCCGTCGGCCTACACCAAGCCGACGTGCCGCGCGCCGTCTCCATGCTGCGCGACCACACGTGCGCGAAGAGCGTCGGCAGTTGCGAGCTCGGCGATCGGCGTGCGATCGATCCTTTCATCGCCACCCACGGGATCGTCGCGGACACGACGGCGAAGGTTTTGTGGGTCAGCGCGGGCCCTCACCTGTCCGGAAAATTCGTGGCGTTCTCTCTCGACAAGATTTTCGATCCTGCGCACGACCCTGCGAACGACTCGGACACCGCCGTCATCGCCGAAGATCCCGCGCTGCACGACGGTCGCTACGACGAAGGCCGCAAGCGCGCGGGTGGTCCGAAATTCGGAGGCGACCAAAAATGAATTTCTCGCGACGCCATTTCCTACGGGGAGCTGCAACCGGCGCGATAGGGCTATTTTTCGTGGGCATTTCGCGATCGGCGCGCGCCGACGATCTCGAGACGACGCTCGCCGAAGTTCGCGTCGCCCGTGCCGGCCTCAAGACGCTGAAGGGCCCATTCACGCAAGAGCGCACGATCGGGCTCTTTGCCACGAAAGTGAAATCGACGGGCACGCTCACGATGGTTCGTCCGGACCGATTGCGTTGGGAGCTCGCGCCTCCCGACGACGTCGTCTATTGGGTCGGTCCCGACGGCTTCGCGTACAAAAGCGCACGCGGCCAAGGTCGCATCCCATCCGCCGTCGGTCGTCTCGCGTCGGCGATGGAAGACGTTCGCCTCGTGCTCGGCGGCGATCTGGACAGCCTCCGCAGGCGCTACGACCTCGCGCTCGTCTCGAAGACTCCCGACGAGGTGAGCTTCGCCGCGACGCCGAAGGCCAGTGCCGGCGAGCTCCACATGCAAAAGATTCTCTTTTCGCTCGGCAAAGATCGCGCGACGCCGACACGCGCGACGCTCGTCGAGACGGAGCGCGACAAAACCGAGATCGTGTTCGGCGCGATGCAGCGCGACATCGCCATCGATCCCGCGTACGTACGCGCGCCGTTCTGAAATCGGCTTTCGACGACCCGACGAGAAGTTGGCCCGGGCTCGCACCTTTTCGCACAATCGCCGGACCATGAGCGATTCCGCAGCCGCCACCGTCAGCCAAGAAGAAAATTTCAAAGGCCCCGAGCGCCGCCGACATCGCGTGTATGTTACACGCAATACCGAATATCATTTCCGCGACGGCTTCTGCGTCGCCGTACGCGATCGCCGTTCGGGGGATTTTTTGCACGGGCATCTTGCCCTTCGCCGCCGCATCCATGGTGGCCTGAAGTTCTATTTGAACGGCGCCATCGTGCCGAATCTCGGCGAGCCCGCCCCGGGTGAAGCGCTTTATTTCGCGTATGAAGGACGCGATCTCGTCACGAGCCCGCTCGAGGCGATCGAGCGCCCGCAAAAAGACATCGTCAACGCGTACCCGTCTTCGAAGAAGCGCTGACCTCCTTAAAGAGAGGGCGTATGCTCGCCGTCTCGAATGCTCGCAGTACCGCCTCGCGCCGAGCTCCGGATCCGCCCGCTCGAAACGGCTCGCCTCTCGCTGACGCCGATCGAATCGACCGACGCCCACGATCTCTGGTACGCCGTCGACGGCTCTCGCGCGCAGCTTCTGCCGTGGCTACCGTGGGTGCCGTTCAACGTGGACCCCGACGCGAGCTACCGTTACGCCGAGGCGAGCGCGAACGATTGGGACAACGCGCGCGCTTGCCGATTCACGATTCGTGAGCGCGGCACACGCAAATTCGCCGGCGTCGTCGGCCTCGAATCGTTCGCACATCTGCACATGAGCGTCGAGCTCGGCTACTGGCTACGCACGGACATGACGGGACACGGGTTCATGACCGAGGCCGCGAAAGAGATCGTCGCGTGGGCGTTCCGAGAATTGAAAGCGCATCGCGTTCGCGTCGCCGCCGCCACCGACAATCATGCGTCGCTCGCGGTCATCGGCAGGCTCGGTTTCAAGTTCGAAGGCGTCGCGCGCGAAGCGGAGCTCGTGAATAGCCGCTGGCTCGATCACGCTGTCTTCGCGAAGCTCGCTCAAGAAGCCTGAGCCTGCGTGATCAGAGCGGACACGCGGCCAATCCCCTCCGCGCTACGTGCGCCGTACCAACAGAGATCTTTTCCGCTGAGCATCACGATGCGACCCTCTTTAGCGGCCGGGATGTCGAGCG
>JAICXU010000143.1 GCA_025934595.1 Polyangiaceae bacterium
CGACCCGATGCTCGTGGACGCAGGCAGCTACGACTATCACCTCGCCGCGGGCTCGCCGTGTGCGAACGCGGGCAAAGATCCTGGCGCCGGTCCCGACATGTCTCTCGCTCCGGCGTTCGAGTACGTGCATCCCGAGAACGGCGAGGGTCGCATCGTGGTGGGGGCTGCGATCGACATCGGCGCGTACGAGCTCGGAGGCGCGGTTCCTCTCGGCGACGGCGGCATCGATTCGGTCGACGGCGGGCTCGGCGGCGGATTCGACGGAGGAAATCCCGGCGGCATTCCGCCGAACGCAGACGGCATTCCGAACAGCGCCGGATCGAACGACAGCGGCTGCGGTTGCACGATCGAATCGAAGCCGGCGAATGGATTCGCGTGGCTCGCCTCGCTTGCCGTGATCGCGATGACGTGGCGACGTTCGCGGCGAGCCAAATCGTCAAAGTGAATCGTTAAGAAATACGATCGCGGGGTCGTGGCTTGTCCCGTCGAGCGCGTCGCAGATCTGCGACGCAGAAAGGAGCTCGATGCGAAGGACGACATCTCGTCGCGCCGCCGTGAGCCGCATTTTTACCGGCATTTTCGGCACTATTTTAGGTGTATCTTGCAATCTTCCCGATGCGCGTGCCGACGATGAGTCGGTGCGCACGATCGGCGGCCCAAGCGCGCCGCATCGCTTCGGTGATCGTGGCGACGTCGTGCTCCCCATCTTCGGAGCGTTCTTCGGCGGCGGCTTCGCCGGTGGGTTCGGCGGTGGCTCCGCCGGTGGCTTGACCGGTTATTCGCTGGGGGCGTTCTCGTTCACGCACGACTCGTCCGTTCAATCGTTCGAACGACAAGAGTCGACGACCTTCTCCTTCGCCCCGAACCTGGACTTCTTCGTCGCGCGGCATCTGTCGCTCGGCGGCACCATCGGCGTCGGCTACGCCAACTTCAAGTCCACGCCGGTTGCCGGTGCACCCGCGGATACGCCGGGTTTCGACGATGGAGAGGTCAACGTCAGCATCGCACCGCGCGTCGGCTACGTCGTTTCGTTGGGTGACCACGTTGCGATGTGGCCTCGCATTTCGGTGGGCGCGGGCGTCGTCGACGGCCTCGGAGGCACGGGCCCGATGCCCGTCAATCTGGGGGCGAGCGCCGATCTTCAGTTCGTCTACTCGATCGATCGACGCTTCTACGTTGCGGTGGGACCTACCCTCGCCGTGTACGGCAATCCGAAGTACGGCATCTACGAATCGAGCTTCGGCACCGCGCTGAGCGGCGCATTTCAAACGGGATTCGTGCTTTAGGGCGCGGTCTTCGCGCCGGTCTCGCCCTTGTTCTTCTTGTGGTCGTGCTTTTTCTTCGGCGCGGGCGTCGTCTCTTCGACCGCGGGTGCGGGAGCGGGTGCGTCGAGAAGCGTGACGCCGTTGAGGCCACTGAATTTGTCGGCGACCGATCCGGGATGCGCATTGACGTGTCCGTCGGCGCCACGTTGGCCTGCCGATCCGCGCGCGCCGCCCGGGCCTGACGTTCCTCGTGTGCCCGCCGATCCGCCGCCTGCCGTCGTGACGGGACCCGCGGATCCGCCTTCGCCGCCCGATCCGCCCTCGCCTGCAGATCCGGCTTCGCCGCCGGTCGCATCGAGCTTGATCTGGCTTGCGAGCTCGGGATGCGCGCTGTCGAACACGAGCTCGATCTGTCCGCCGGGTCCGCCGCGACCGCCGCTGCCGCCTTGACCGCCGACGCCGCCGCTACCTCCGTCGCCGCCCGAGACGCCGCCGCCTCCTCCTCCGCCGCGTCCGCCAGATCCGCCGTTTCCACCCGCGCCGCCGCTACCGCCGTTCGCGAGGATCGAGATGGGATGATCGACCGGAACGAGCACGAAGTCTTCGGTGTCGCCCGTGATTTTGATCGCGACGAGCTTGTCGTAAAAAGGTGTCTTCACGAGCGTCGCGTACGCGACGACGTTGGGACCCGCCGCACCGTCGCCGCCGGATCCGCCGCCATTTCCCGGTCCGCCCGCGCTGCCGTTGCCGCCGACGTTGTCGACGCCGCCGGATTGGCCGGCCTGCCCGTCTTCGCCTTTTTGGCCCGCCGCGCCGTCGTCACCGTCTTTTCCGCCGGTGCCCGCATTCTTGATGCAGTCGTAGCTCGGCTTGTACTTGTTCGTGACGACGAATTTTTGCGGCTCGCGTTTGAACGCGGTGACGACCTCGAACTCTTTGTCCGTCGACGCGAGCAGATCGTGGTTCGGCGTCAAAAATCCGAATTGGTCGAACTGTCCGTTGTTCGACGTGAACATGAAGTCGGAGAACTCCATCTTGTCGTTCTTGTTCGCGTTCGCGCCGCCTTCGTACGTCTCGAGGTGCTTCGCTTGTTTGTCGCCTTTCAAGATCACGTCGGCCGAGACGATCAGCTGCACTTTTTCGCGCGGGCAGATCGTGGCGGTATCTGCTTTGCGGAGGCTCGCGCTCATCTTCTGCATTTGCGCTTCGGAGAGGTCGACGGAGTTTTTGCCGACGAGGCTCTTCAAAAATCCGCAGCCGCCGAGAACGGAGGACGCGAGGACGATCGAGGCGAGTGCAGTCGTGTGTACGTGGCGCATGGTGACTCCAAGTACGTCACAGGTGCGCAGCTCTCCCCTCGGCGAAAATCTTTTTTGCCTTCGAGAAGCAAATATATTTACGCCGTAAGGAGCGAACCGCCAAGCCGCCGAGGACGGCAAGGATCAAGGGGTCCGAAATGGATCCAAGGATCAAAACCCCGAATCCTCTACTTGGCGTTCTCGGCGCCTTGGCGGTTCAAATTCCTACAAGCCGAATGTGGCCCGCCGCATGAAGCGGCCGTCGCCCTTCTTCCCTTTGTAGGTGAAGTTTTCGATGACGACTTTGCCGCGCGAGAGCACGTGCGACGGCGCGCCCGTCACTTCTTGGCCTTCGTAGGGCGTGTAATCGACGCGCATGTGGAGCGTCTTTTGCGAGAGCGTGTGTTTCTTTTCCGGGTCCCACACGACGATGTCGGCGTCGGCGCCGGGCGCGATCGTCCCTTTGTGCGGATAGAGGCCGAAGAGCTTCGCGGGCGCGGTCGACGTGATCTCGACGAAGCGATTCATCGAGATGCGACCTTTGCGAACGCCGCCATCCCACAACATGTAGAGGCGCGTTTCGACGCCGGGCATGCCGTTCGGGATCTTCGCGAACGACTCGCGGCCGAGCTCCTTCTGTCCCTTCATGCAGAATGGACAATGATCGGTGGATACGACTTGGAGGTCGTGCGTGCGGAGACCGCGCCACAGCTCTTCTTGCATGTACGCGGGTCGAAGCGGCGGCGTGCATACGAATTTTGCGCCTTCGAACGCGCCGTATTCGCCGGTCTCGCGCGCGAGATCTTGATCGGACAAAAACAAATATTGCGGACACGTCTCGGCGTAGGTCGGCAGGCCGCGATCGCGCGCTTCGACGACGCGTTTCAGCGCACGTTCGGCGGAGAGATGCACGAGATAAAGAGGACAGCCCGCCATTTCCGCGAGGCAGATCGCGCGGAAGGTGCCTTCTTCTTCGGCGATCTGCGGGCGCGTGAGCGTGTGGTACTTCGGCGCGGTGTGCCCGAGCTTCAGGGCCTGCGCGATCAAGATGTCGATCGGAATGCCGTTCTCCGCGTGCATGCAAATGAGCGCGCCGAGCTCGGAAGCGCGCTGCATCGCGCGGAAGATCATGCCGTCGTCCGCGTAGAGCACGCCGGGATACGCCATGAAGAGCTTGAACGACGTAACGCCTTCCTTGACGACCTGCCCCATTTCCTCGGCGGTCGCGTCGTTCACGTCCGTCATGATCATGTGGAATGCGTAGTCGACGGCCGCGACGCCTTCGGCTTTCGCATGCCACGTGTCGAGGCCCTTCCTGAGATTTTCGCCTTTCGCTTGGATCGCGAAATCGACGATCGACGTCGTGCCGCCGAACGCCGCGGCGAGCGTTCCGGTCTCGAAATCGTCGCTCGAGTTCGTGCCACCGAACGGCATGTCCATGTGCGTGTGCGCGTCGATTCCGCCCGGCATCACGTATTTGCCCTTCGCGTCGATGGTCAGGTCGGCCTTCATGGGGGGCGTGCTCTTCGGATCGAAGATGGCCGCGATCTTGTCGCCCGTGATGAGAACGTCGCCGAGGAAGGTGTCGACCGCCGTCACCACCGTTCCGCCTTGAATGAGGGTCGTTGCCATGGGGCGCGAGCGTACTATATTCCCGCCCTTCCATGACATCCGAGCTCCTACGGATTTTGCCGAGCGATCGCCGCGAAAACGCCCTCGCTGACAAGAAACCGCTCTACCTCGCCGCCGAGGCTCGCGCCGAAGCCGAGCGCTGCCTCTATTGCGCCGACGCGCCGTGCATCAAGGCGTGTCCCACCGAGATCGAGATCCCGACGTTCATCAAACAGATCGCGACCGGCAACGTCGACGGCAGCGCGAAGACGATCTTCGATCAAAATATTTTGGGCTACTCGTGCGCGCGCGTGTGCCCGGTCGAGGTCCTCTGCGTCGGGTCGTGCGTCTACAACGGCTGGAACAAGGAGCCGATCCAGATTGGACGCCTCCAACGCTTCGCCACCGAGACGCACGGCGAGAGCGTGAAACACGGTAAAAAGAAGCCTCTTTACGTCGCGAAGAAAAACGCGAGCCCGAAAAAAATCGCGCTCATCGGCGCGGGCCCCGCCTCGCTCGCGTGCGCGGCGTCTCTCGCGCTCGAGGGCCACGCATGCACCATCTTCGAGAAGCGTGCCGTGCCCGGCGGCCTCAACACGACCGGCATCGCTCCATACAAGCTGCACGCCGAAGACGCCTTGCACGAGGTCGAAATGGTGCTCGGCCTCGGCGTCGAGCTCAAGACATCTGTCGAGATAGGCAGGCAGGTGTCGGGTTCGGTACTCCTTAAAGACTTCGACGTCGTGTACATCGGCGTCGGCCTCGGCAACGACTCGAAGCTCGGCATTCCCGGCGAGGACGGCCCCGGCGTGATGGGCGCGGTCGAGTGGATCGAAGAGATGAAGGTCTCTCCAGCAAAGAAAGGCAGCCTCGGCCGCGTCGCGGTCATCGGCGCCGGCAACACGGCGATCGACGTCGCGCGTGAGTGCGCGCTCCTCGGCGCCGACCTCGTCCACATGATCTACCGCCGCTCCAAGAACGAGATGAGCGGCTACCTCCACGAGATGAACGGCGCGCGCAAAGAAGGCGTCGTCCTCGTCGAGAATCGGCAGCCCGTTGCGTTCGTCCGCGACTCGAACGGCGCCCTCACGGCCGTGCGCGTCGCGAAAATGGAGGATGGAAAAATCGTCCCGGGCAGCGAAGGCGACATTCCCTGCGCGCACGCGTTCGTCGCCGTCGGTCAATCGAAGCTGCGTGAGATTGCGGCTGAATTACCGGGGGTTGAGGTCGATGCGAAAGGTTGCGTCGTCGCGGATCCGAAGACTGGCGCGACCGGAAATGAAAAAGTATTCGCCGGCGGCGACTGCATCAACGGCGGCAAAGAAGTCGTGAACGCCGTCGCGAATGGACGCGACACCGCGCGATTCTTGATTTCACGTTGGCTTCGCGCTGGAGCGAAATAATGGCCGATCTCAGCATCGATTTTTGCGGCATCAAGAGCCCGAACCCGTTCTGGCTCGCGTCGGCTCCTCCTGCGAACTCCGGCGACCAAGTCATGCGCGCGTTCGACGCGGGCTGGGGCGGCGCCGTGTGGAAGACGCTCGGCGATCCGATCGTGAACGTCTCGAGCCGCTTCGGCGCCGTGGACTACTCGAACGCGAAGATGATGGGCCTCAACAACATCGAGCTCATCACCGACCGCACGCTCGACGCGAATCTGCGCGAGATCCGCGAGGTCAAAAAGCGCTTTCCGAAGCACGCCGTCATCGCGTCGCTGATGACCGAGACCAAAAATGATTGGAAGGTCTTGATCAAGAAAGTCGAAGACGCCGGCTGCGACGGCCTCGAGCTGAATTTCGGCTGCCCTCACGGCATGTGCGAGCGCGGCATGGGCTCGTCGGTCGGACAAGAGCCGAAGCTCCTCGCCGAGATCACGAGCTGGACGAAAGAGTTCGCGAAGACGCCGGTGCTCGTGAAGCTCACGCCGAACACGGGAGACATTTTGGAGCCCGGTCTCGCCGCGGTCGCGGGCGGCGGCGACGGCATCTCCCTCATCAACACCATCAAGAGCATCATCGGCATCGATCTCGATCGCATGGTTCCCATTCCGCGCGTCGGCACGGGATCCTCGAACGGCGGCTATTGCGGCCCGGCCGTGAAGCCCATCGCGCTCCACATGGTGGCGGCTCTCGCACGCGATCCCAACATCAAGATCCCCATCTCCGGCATCGGCGGGATCTCGACGTGGAGAGACGCGGCCGAGTTCATCGCCCTCGGCTGCACGAGCGTGCAAGTCTGCACCGCCGTCATGCATTACGGCTTCCGTATCGTGCGCGATTTGATCGACGGGCTCGATCGCTTCTTGAACGAGCAAGGCATGAAAAGCGTGATGGACCTCCGCGGTCGCGCGATCGACGCCTACAAAGAATGGGGCGACCTCGATCTCAACTACAAAGTCGTCGCGAAGATCGACGCGAACAAATGCATCGGCTGCCAGCTCTGCGTCGCAGCGTGCCAAGACGGCGCGCACCAATGCATCTTCACGGGGCCGAACGATCAAAAGCGCCCGCCGCAAGCGCACTATCCGAACGACATGGCGATCGCGCCGAAGCCGCAAATCGTCGGCAAAATCGCGGGAAACCGTGTCCCCTGGGTCGACGAGCCGGAATGTGTAGGGTGCAACCTTTGCCAGCTCGTGTGCCCCGTCGACGGCTGCATCACGATGGCGGAGATGCCGGAGGACAAGCCCGAGACGTGGAACGACCGCGTCGCGCAGGGGCGAGACAAGCAACCGGGCGGCATTCACGATTGAGCCGCTACATCTGCTCGAACGGGCACACGACTGCTGAGTTCGACAGGTATCTAGTCGCACCAACAGACAGCGTGGTCGGACGTCTGATCCTGGAACGTCGTGCCGCACGTTCCCGAATATTTCATGCCTTCCGTGTCACACACGGCCGCGCAGTCGAGCGTCGCTTGAATGTTCGCGCCGCTGTCGGGCTCGTTCGAATCGGGATCGCACTCGGTGATCGTGGCGTTTCCCACGTTGCACGCGTACGTGTGCGGCGTGCCGCAGGACGGGAAGCACTCGCGTTGCACGTTCGACGTCGATGATTCGAGATCGTCGCAGCTCGCGGTCTTCAGGTCCGCGGCGCATTGCGACGTGACACGGAACACTTTGAAGCTCGTCGTGCACTGGTCGACGGTGCCGATC
>JAICXU010001055.1 GCA_025934595.1 Polyangiaceae bacterium
GGAGCATTACCGGATTTTGTTTCGGCGTTCGCGCCTGACACGCGGCGTCCCAAATGATGCGCTCGGGCAAACCGAAATGCGTGAGCTCGGCGTTGATGTGCGGACCGGGCCGCACGATCACCTTCAAATCACGCTCCCCCGCGAGCGTGATGAAATGCGCGACGTCGAGATACGGATTTTTTTCTCCGAAATCGAAGACGCCCTCTTCGCGCTCGTGTGCTTGCCACGGCACGTACGTGTCGAGCACGCGCACTCCCATCGCGCGCATCGCTTCGAGGCACGGCACCCAGTCGGCGGGATGATGCCGCCAGTAATGCATGGTGCCGGCCCAAAGCGGCAGGATCTCCGGCGTCTTCGCGCGCGGCGCGAGATTGAGACCGTGCGGATGAAGGGCGACGCGCGCGCTCACGAGACGCCTGACGAGATCGGTTTTGCGTTACTGCAGAGTGACGGTTTTCTTCGAAGGATCGCTGGCCGCGCCGGACGCGCCGTAGAGCGTGATCGTGATGTCGGCCGGACCTTTCGGTGCGCTCTGATCAAGCAAAATCTCGAACTGCTGATCCGTCGACTTCGCAGTCGCGGGCACGCCTTGCGTGAGATCGGGCACCGTCACGCCGGGAATGTCGATGTGGATTTTGTATTGAGTGACGCTCTCTTTGTCGTCGTGGAACGAGATGCTTCCTTTGATGTCGTACGCCTGCTGCGCTCCAGAGCTCGTTTGAACCGTCGCGACCGTCGCCGTGTCCGGCAGCGTGAGATCATCGATCACCGGGAGCCCCGGCGAGCTGGCACCCGACGAGCTCGAGCATCCAGCGAGCAAGCCGACAAAAGCAACCGCGATAAAACCTTTCAACAAGCGTGTGGAATACATGAATCCTCCGGGCGGCGGGACCATACCGCAATCGCGGCCTCGTGCAAAACGTGCACCGTCGGCGATGGAGCGATTGTGAAAGAGACGAACCGCTGGTTTTTCCCCGCGGTCCGCACGAGTAACGTCGCGGCGTGCGCACCTCGTCAACCGTCGAAACGACGCCGGCGGGCCACCGACGCACGATGTACCCGTGACCTGCAATTCACGGACGTCGCGACATCGGCACTCTAGCTAGAGGAGGTCACACGAGCTCGTCGAGCAGCGCCGCCAAATCACGCGCGTCTTTTTCGTGCGGCGCGAGACGCGCGAGCGCGTTCTTCACTTTTTCGATCGTGGGCTCCACGAACTTCAAGAACGACGGATTCTTCTTCACGCGATCGATGAACACGAAGCGGCCCGCGTCCTTCAACTTTCGCTGCACCGTGACGACGTCGAACTCGGTGCCGATGGCTTCGCGCTCGCTCTCGAGCCCTGCGGCGGTCGCGAATTCGTCGAGACGCGCTTCGATGAACGCGCGATCGAACTCCTGGTAGCTGTCGGAGAGTAGCGCGACGAGGTCGTACACGCGCGGGCCCATGAGCGCATCTTGGAAATCGATCCACACGAGCCGCTCGCTTCGTCCTGGTTTTGCGCCGCCGCTCCGAGGTGGCGACGGCGTGGGAACGACCATCAAGTTTCGCGATTGATAATCACGATGCACGAAGCCATACGGCATCTTCGAGACACGCTCGGCGAGTCGTTGCGCGATGCCGTCGAAGAGGGCCCGCTGCGCCTGCGTCGGATGGATGTCGCGCGCTTCGAGGCCCCATTCGCGAAAGTGATCGATCTCCCAACGCAAGAGGTCCACGTCGAACGATCGCGA
>JAICXU010000870.1 GCA_025934595.1 Polyangiaceae bacterium
AGCGATCGCGATCCGGAATCTGTTCGCGCAAGCGAGCTACGGCGACGCGACGCTTTGGGTGGGCTCGCGCATGTACCGCGGCGACGACATTTATCTTCTCGATTGGTGGCCGCTCGACAACCAAAACACCGTCGGTGGGGGCGGCTCGTACCAATTCAAAACCGACACGACGAGCGACACGATTGCCATCCACGCCGGCATGCAGCGGCTCGACAGCTCGTATCAATACGAGCAAATCCCGGTCGTCGCTCCGTTCGGGGCCGGCACCGTGAACGTCACGCAGCTCGATCGCCCGCGGATCATCGAATCGTTCAAGTTCACGCATTTGATGCACGGCACCGCGGAGAAGAATTTTTTCGGATCGCCGACCGCGGGCTTCAAAGTGATCGGTTACGGCGAGCTCCACGAAATTTCGGGCGGCGTTTTTCACGACACGACGACGCAAGTCGACACGTCGCTTCCGAGCGACACTGGCATCCTACTTGGCGCCGAGCTCGGCCTCTGGACTGGCAAACGCGACACGCATGTGTCGCTCTTCTTGCGTCACGCGCGCGGAATCGCGGCGTACGATCCGCTCGAGACGCCGCTCACGTTCGCGAACGATCGCACGACGAGCGGATCGACCGAGACGCTCGCCGCCCTCGGCGGCAATTGGGAGAGCGGCATGTTCGGCGTGATGACCGGCGCGTACGTCCGATTTTTTCGCGACGGATCGAGCTCGCCGACGTCCACGCAAAAATACGACGAAGGCACCGTCGTCGTGCGGCCGGAGCTTTTCATCGGCGAGCATTGGGGCATCGCCGTCGAAGGCAGCTACCAAGCGCGCCGGCTCGCCGTGCTCGACGCGGCGACGAACCAGCCCCTCACCGCGTCGCTCTGGCGCGGCGGCATCATTCCGTATTTTTCGCCTTCGGGTCGCGGCAGCTTCAAGCGTCCGCAGCTTCGAATCATCTATGCGTTCACCGCCCGCAACCAAGGCGCCGAAGATCTGTATCCGAGAGAAGACGTCTTCTCGCAACGCGACGTCGAGCACTACATCGGGCTCGGCGCCGAGTGGTGGTTCAACTCGAGCAGTTATCCGTAGAAAAGAAGAGACCTCGACCGAGATCTCGACCTAGGCAAAGAGAACACCATGTTACGAAACGCCCATATTTCAGCTGGATTTCTGATCGCGATGGCGGCGATCTGCCCCGAGCTCGGGTGCGTTTCGGTGCCGAGCGAAGGCGCGCAACCCGTCCTCGCGACGCACGTGGAAGATTGGCGCGACGAGGTCATCTACCAAGTTTTGATCGACCGCTTCGCCGACGGCGACGTGAACAACGACTACCGCGTGCAGCCCGGCGCGCTCGGTCGCTTCCAAGGCGGCGAATGGAAGGGCATCGAGGATCACATCGATTACTTCAAGGCGCTCGGCGTCACGACGCTTTGGATCTCGCCCATCGTGAAGAACGTGGAGACCGACGCCGGCGTCGACAGCTACCACGGCTACTGGTCGCAGGATCTCTATCAGCTCAATCCGCACTTCGGAGATCTGCCGGCCTTGCGGTCGATGATCGCGAAGCTTCACGACGCGGGCATGAAGGTCGTGCTCGACATCGTGTGCAATCACATGGGGCAGCTTTTTTATTACGACATCAATCGCAACGGCGAGCCCGATCAATACATCGCCGGCTCCGGACCGCTCGGCACGGTCGCGAGCAACTCGCCCGTCACGAACATCAACGAATACGATCCTGATTTCGATCCGCGCGGCATCCAATCGTTCTCGTCCGCGGGCGGCTCGGGCCGCGCGCCGATCATCTTCATCAACGACCCCGCCATCAATCGCGTGCCGCCGCCCGGCATCTTCGGAACCGCCGCCGCGTATCACGGCATGGGCCGTATCCTCGACTACAACGTCCCGCAACAAACGCTCCTCGGCGATTTTCCCGGCGGCTTGAAGGACGTCGCGACCGAATTGCCGGAGGTGCGCGCGGCGATGATCGACGCATTTTCACGCTGGGTCGAGCTCGCCGACTTCGACGGCTTCCGCATCGACACCGTGAAGCACGTCGAGCACGAGTTCTGGCAAACGTTCGGGCCCGGCGTGCGCCAGCGTCTCGCCGCCGAAGGCAAAAAGAATTTCTTGATGTTCGGCGAAGCGTTCGACGGCGACGACCAGCTGCTCGGAAGCTTCACGGCGCCGAACGAGATGGACTCCGTCTTCAACTTTTCGCAGCACTACACC
>JAICXU010000165.1 GCA_025934595.1 Polyangiaceae bacterium
GATCCGCACCCCGGCAACATCATCATCATGGGCACGCCCGAAGAGCCGGTGATCGGCCTCATCGACGTCGGCATGGTCGGCCGGCTGTCGCCCGAGATGCGCGACAAGACCGTCGACCTCATGGTGGCCGCCGCGCGCAAAGATGCGTACGGCGTGGCTGACGCGGTCTACCTGATCGGCCGGCCCACGAAAAAAGTCGACATGCGCGAGTACCGCGCCGAAGCGGCGATGCTCGCCGAAAAATATCTCGGCAAGCCTCTGAAAGAGATCGAGCTCTCTTCGATGATCCGCGATCTCGTGCAAGGCGCGATGAAGTACGGCATCGAGGTGCCCACCGATTTCATGATGGTCGGCAAAGCTCTGATGACGCTCGAGGGCATCGGCAAGCAGCTCGATCCCGACCTCGACGTCTTCAGCGAAGCGAGCCCGTACTTCATGGATCTGCTCCGCCGTCGCTACTCACCGCAGCGAATCGGCAACGAGCTTTGGCGCGGCATGGAGCAACTCTCGCGCGCCGGCTACGACATGCCGATGCAGCTCCGCGAGGTGCTGGAAGATCTGCGGCTCGGAAGATTGAGCGTGAGGACGCTCGATCCCGAATTGCCGCGCTCGCTCGATCGCGTGGGACGCCGTATTTTCAGCGCGATCGTCGTCGCGACGCTCCTCGGCTCGGGCACATTGTTATTGAGCCGCGACAAGCATTTCGAAATCGCGATCGTGATGGTGGTGTTCGCCGCGATGATCTGGCTCGGCCACGCCGCGCTGGACTTGCGACGCGGCCCGAAAAGATAGACCTCGACCTCGACCTACAGAGACCGCGCGATGAGCTCCTTCATGATCTCATTCGCTCCGGCGTAAATTCTCTGCACGCGCGCGTCGGCGTACATCTGCGCGATCGGATACTCGGCCATGTAGCCGTAGCCGCCGAAGAGCTGCAGGCAGTCGTCGATCACTTTGCATTGCATGTCGCTCGTCCAATATTTCGCCATCGACGCGAGCACCGTGTCGCACGTGCCGCCCTCGAGCGCTTGGATGCAGCGATCGAGAAACGTGCGCGCGATGGTGGTCGTCGTCTTCGACTCGGCGAGCACGAAACGCGTGTTTTGTAGCTCGAAAAGCGTCTTTCCGAACGCGCGTCGCTCTTTCACGTACTCGGTCGTGATGCGCACCGCGAGCTCCATCGCGCAGACCGCGCCGATCGCGACGATGACGCGCTCGTAGGGCAGCTCGTTCATCAATTGCGCGAAGCCGCGACCGGGCTGACCGCCGAGAAGATTCGCAGCGGGCACCTTCACGTTCTCGAAGAAGAGCTCGCAGGTGTCTTGGCCGTGCTGGCCGAGCTTCTCGAGATTTTTCCCGACGCGATATCCTTCCGCGCCGCGCGTCTCGACGAGGAGGAGCGAGATTCCTTTCGCGCCAGGATCGTCGCTCGTGCGCACGACGAGCACGATCAAATCCGCGAGCGAGCCGTTCGAGATGAACGTCTTCGCGCCATCGACGACATAATGATCGCCCTCGAGCCGCGCCGTCGTGCGAATGCCTTGCAAATCGGAGCCGGCGCCGGGCTCGGTCATGCCGATCGCGCCGATCAGCTCGCCGGTCGCCATGCGCGGCAAGAAGCTCTTTTTCTGCGCTTCGGTGCCTTGGTTGAGAATGTAGTGCGCGGCGATCGCGTGCACGGCGACGTTCATCGCCGTGTCGTTGCCGTACATCAGCTCTTCGAAGAAGATCGCTTGATGCGCGAACGTGCCGCCGCTGCCGCCGTACGCTTCCGGGATGTCCGCGCAGAGCACGCCGAGCGCGCCGGCTTTCGTCCATACCTCACGATCGACGCACTGCTGCTTTCGCCAACGCGCTTGGTGCGGCACGACCTCCGCGGCGACGAAGCGGCGCACCTCCGCGCGCATCGCATCGAGCTCCGGCGACGACGACCAGGGAGAAACGTACGGCACGATCTTCTGCATGCCGCGCAACCTAGCCTAGGTCGCGGCCCGAGTTTTGGTCTTCTTCAGATCTTGCCGATGATCATCATCGCGATGACGAGCCCGAAGAGAACGAGCGACTCGATCAGCGCGAGGCCGAGAATCATCGGCGTCATGATCTTGCCGGACGCGCCCGGGTTACGCGCGATGCCTTCGAGAGCGGCTGCTGCGGCGCGACCCTGACCGAGGCCGCCGCCGAGAACGCCGAGACCCATGCAGATGCCGCCGCCGATGGCCGCCCACATCTTCACGTCGTTGCCGTTGGAGCCCAGCTTGCTGGCTGCGTCCTGGGCGAAGGCGGAGGAAGTCCAAAGCAGGGTGACGAGCGACGCCGAGAGCGCCGAGAGACCGAGCTTTTTCTGAGTCGACATCGGGGAATGCTCCTTTTGAGCTACTGCGGAAAGAAGGGAGGGTTGGGGAAGGTGAACCGGGCCACGGCGATTACCTGCTTTTTCGCCCCGTGGCTAGAGCGTTGTTTGTTCAGGCGTGGGCTTCCGCGTCGGCGTGCTCTTCGTCCTCGTCCTCGTCGTGATGGGCGTGGCCGTGAGCGTGCTCGTCACCGTGATCTTCATGTTCGGTCGCGAGCGAAATGTAGACCGCGGAAAGAAGCGTGAAAACGTAAGCCTGCACGGCGATGACGAGCGTGCCGAGCACCATGATGAACACCGGCAAGACCCACATGAAGAGGCTGTGAAAGACGCCGAGCATCAAGTGGTCGACCGACATGTTGATCATCAAACGTACCGAGAGCGTGAGCGGACGAATGAGCGTCGAGACGATTTCGAGCGGCAAAATCAGCCATGCCATCCACCACACGGGACCCGCGAGGTGCTTCACGTAGTTGAAGCCGTTTGCTTGGAGCCCGTAATAATTGAACGCGATGAACACGACGAGCGCCGCGCCGAGCGTGACGTTCCACGAGGACGTAGGGGGCGCGAAGCCGGGAATCAAGCCGAGCGTATTCGACAAGAGCACGAACAGAAACGACGTGCACACGACGGGGAAGTATCGTTTGGCACGCGCGGCGCCCATCGAATCCTTCATGATGTCGTAAACGAAGCCCACGAGGACTTCGAAGATGGTGCGGAGCGAGAGCGTGTCGTCCGGGAGGACCGCTTCTTCCGATGACGTGATTTGTCCGCGAATGCGCACGCCGAGAGCGACGAGCGCGAGTGACACGAGGATCGACACGATGATCGGCTCGAGCGTGTGCACCGTCACGGCCTTGCCGAAGAACGAATGCCCGAACATCTTCGCGAGATCCTTGAGCCAAGGCATCCAGGAAAAGATGTACGTGAAAAACGAGGTGTGCTCGGGCATGGGATCGGAGGGCTCTGAAAACGGCGCTCCTCCTTACACCATCCTTTTGGGGTCGTCACGACTTACGGCCAGGGGCCGTCCAATTCCAGACGCATTTGGGCTCGCGCCTAGGACGACCCCAAAGGGGCGAGCGCGATCGCCAGGACGAGGATCGCGTAGCCAGCCAAAAACCCGACTCCCGACGCCCATCCGACCACGAGGACGAGCGCCGCTCCTGCGAGCACCGACAAAAATCGAAGAGAGCGCAGCACGACGAAGAAGCGTGCGCGTGGCGAGACGCTGTCGCCTCCGTAGGCTGCGCGGACCGATCGCGCCACCGAGTAAAGATGCAGGGCCGCGAAGAGAGCGCCGAGCGCCACGGACTGCGCCGCGAATCGGCCGTACGCAACGAGCGCGAAAATCGAGGCGGCGGTGCCGAGCGCGCCTTGTGCGAGAAGCGCGCGCGTCACGATTTTTTCGTCGCCAGGATCCTCAGCTTCCATGGCTTCGCCGATCGGTTCGTTTTTTCTCGGCCTCTCTGTCCCCGTCGATCTCGCGCTCGACTTGTTCGAGACGTCGCAGCAGCTTGGCGGCGTCGTCCGCTTCGCGCTCTTTTCGCTCGTCCTCCGCCGCGTCTTTTTCGAGCTGACGTGCCGTGCGAAATAGAAGCCAAAATCCGCACGAAATCCCGATGAAAAAGCCGATGTAGAGCGCTATGCCGTGCGTGTGCAGGCGCGCGTCGACCGCTCGGCCGACGAAAAATCCGCCGAGCACCGACCCTGTAAGCTCGAATCCGACCGCGGCGTAGCGCCCGTAGAGAGGAGAGGGCATGGTGCGCGGCAATGGCTTATCATTGGAAGAGGAGCCGGAGCATGCTCGTCTCGACGTCGAGTCATTCAAGACGCGCGCAAGCCTGCGCGCTACCGTTCGCTTTCGGTGTCGCGCTTGGTTTTGGCTGGATGCTGATTGCGCAGCCGGCGCGCGCGCAAGGCACCGATGCGCCGCTTCCTCCTTTGCCGCCCAGCACGGACGCGCAAAATCCGCCCGCGGCACAGCCCGCGCAATCACCCGCGTCTTCCGCACAACCCACGCAGCAACCGGGGGTCGTGGTTGCGCCTGGTGCCGCACCCGATGCCGAGCCGCCGCCGACGGTCGTGCAAGTCGGACCGCCGCCGGTCGGATACCAGCGCACGACCGAAGGCGACGCCGGCGATTTCGAAGAGCCGAAACACGCGCCGAAGTTTTCGCTCTACACGGGTCTGAACGTCGGCGTCATCGGCTACGGCGGAGATTTTTTCTACAACCAAACCGGCGCGCCCGAAACCACGGGAAATCTCGTCGGATCGGGCTTGTCCTTCGAGATCGACGTCGGCGCGCGTCTCGGCAAACGCTACATCCCGTATGCGGTGTGGGAGCACGCGTTCCTCGCGCCAGGACATCGCTTCGAGAACACCGACACGAAAGCGTCGAGCGATTTCGTCGGCCTCGGATTTCGTCTCATCGCCGGCGACGTCGACAGCGTCGGATTTTTGAGCGACCTCGGCATCGGCTTTCGCGCCGTCACGGTCGCGAACGGCTCGGAGACGTTCAAGATGACCGCGCTCGAGATCGCGCGCCTCGGGCTCGGCGCCGAGATTCGTTTCTCGAAGCTCTTCACGCTCTCGCCGATGGCGCGCATCTCGGTCGGTCAGATGTCCGACTCGCAAGGCAGCATCACGTACGGAGCCGGGCAGGGCGACGGCCAAATGAGCACGTCGTTCAAAGCGAACCAAGGCGGCGTGGCCGGGCAGATCGGCGACAATCCGGTGAACTACGTCACCGTCGGTCTCGGCGCGGGCGGCTACTTCGACTTCTTCGGCAAGTAGGGCAGGTTTGCGCGAGCGACGAGCACGTCGCGCATTTTCGCGAGCGCACGCGCGCGATGGCTGACTGCATTTTTTTCGGCGGACGCGAGCTCGGCCATCGTGCGATTTTTCCCCGACACGACGAAGAGCGGATCGTAACCGAAGCCATTTTCCCCACGTGGCGTGAGGATCACAGATCCTTCGCAGGCGGCCTCGGTGACGATGGGCTCGGCCTCGCTCGGAAGGACGAGCGCGATCGCGCATCGAAATCGCGCAGGCGAGGTCGTGAGATTTTTGGCACGCAACGCGAGGGCGAGCGCCGCGATGTTCTCCGCGTCGGTGGCGTGCTCGTGTGCGAACCGCGCCGATCGAACACCGGGCGCGCCGCCGAGCGCATCGACCTCGAGGCCCGAGTCGTCGGCGAGCGCGGCGAGCCCCGTGAGCGCACGCGCCGCGCGCGCTTTTTTGATCGCGTTCTCGGCGAACGTGTCGCCGTCCTCGACGACGTCGAAAGGCTCGCGGGTCGCGTCCGCGATCGATACGACTTCGAACGGCTCGCTCGCGAGGAGCTCACGAAGCTCGGTGATTTTCCCTCGATTCGTCGTCGCCAGGACGATCTTCATCCCTTGTACAGAAGCGAGGAGAGATCGACACCGGCGCTTGCGAGCGTCTTCTTCTGGAGCTCGCCGAGCGTCTTGATGCCAGCGAGCGCGCTGTCGACGAGGCGATCGATTTCTCTTCGCTCGACGGGCTCGCCCTCCGCGGTGCCCTGCACCTCGACGATTTTTCCGGACGCGGTCGCGACGACGTTGAGGTCGACCTCGGCCTTCGAGTCTTCGAGATACATGAGATCGAGCGCGACCTCACCCGACGGCAAGATGCCCGCGCTCGTCGCCGCGACCGGCTCGCGAATGACGGACGCTTTGATCTTCGCGAGCGCGAGGGCGACGGCCACGAAGCCGCCCGTAATCGATGCGGTGCGCGTGCCGCCGTCGGCTTCGAGGACGTCGCAGTCGATCGCGATCGTGCGCTCGCCGAGCTTGTCCAGAATGACGGCGGCGCGGAGCGCGCGTCCGATGAGACGTTGGATTTCTTGGGTGCGGCCGCTCGGCGCTTTTCCGCGACCATCGCGCGATTCGCGGCGCGGAGGATTCGCGCGCGGATGCATTTGATATTCGGCGGTGAGCCAGCCCTTGCCCTTGCCCTCGAGGAACGGCGGCACTTTTTCGTCGATCGATGCCGTGCACAAAACCACGGTATTTCCCGCGCGATAGAGCACCGATCCTTCGGAAGGCCGATGAAAGCCAGGAATCATTTCGACCGGGCGGAGCGCGTCGAGCGCGCGATTGTCGGGACGCATGGAAAGTCCGTTACCATAGCGGCAATGGACCTGCATCCCGAAGAGCTCGCTGGCGCCACGCTCGATCAAGTGAGCGTCGACTGGCGCAATGGCGTCGTCGTCGTTTCATTTCTCGTTCGCGGTGGGGAGACGACGAGCAAAGTGCTTCGCGCCGCGGATTTTTCGCAGGTCGAGGTCCCGCGTTCTCGCAAAGACACCTCGCATCGGGTGCAAGCCGTCGCCCGGAGCGGTGACTCGGTCACGATTTCGATGGACTCGGGTGACGAGATTCGCATCGTCGCGCAACGGTTCGCGATCGCGTCGCTCAGCTAATCGTCTTTACGCGGCCGGCTTCGTCGATATGCGTTTCGGTGGAAGCGGAGCGCTCGCCCGCGCCGGCGCGATGGGCAGCGCGATGCGAAATCGCGTGCCGCCGCCGTCGCGAGGCTCGCACGTGAGCGTGCCGCCGTGGGCGACCACGA
>JAICXU010000581.1 GCA_025934595.1 Polyangiaceae bacterium
GAAGAACCGCCCGGGATCTTGTCGACGCTCTTCGCGGAGAGCGGCACGAACGTATCCGCCTGGATGTTGCCGCTCGACATGAACGACGCGCGTTGCACGTCTTGCCGCAGGCGATCGAGGGCAAGTCGAAGCGACATCTCCGCGCTCGCCGCGCGCTGCTCTTCGTAGAACGTGCGCGTCGAGTCCCGCGACAGCGCCACGACCGCGAGCGCGACGATCAGACCGGCGACGAGCGAGACGAGCAGCTCGACGAGCGTGAAGCCGCGAAGCACATTCGTTCGCGCTAGGGCGCGCGAGCTTGCGACGCGTCTGGAGACGGTGATCATGGCGAAGGATTTCTCCGGATCGCAGTGACGCCATACACGAAGTGGTATTTTTCGATCCCCGTTCCTGCCTGATTTTCCCAGCCCGTCGCGGGATCCGAAGCGCAGTCGGTCATCGCTTGCGAGCCCTTCGGCCAGAACACGCGGACCTCCGCGCGAATCAAGTCATTGGTGACGAGCCACGAAAGTCGCGTGTGCACGCAGAACATGGGCGTCGCCGTGCTCGTCGTCGTGATGTCGTTACCGAGCAGATCGAAGACGGGCATCAACGGCACGGTGTCGCCCTCGCGTGCCGTCGGAAGATGCCACGTCGCCGTCGTTGGATTCGTGTCGACGTTCGCGAGGAGGAGCGCCGCGCTCACGCGGTTGTCCGAGAGCGGGTTCTCCGGGTTCGGCATCGTCCACATCGTGCCGTCGCGGCGAAGGCGCTCCATCCACAGCCGCATGACCGAGTTCGCGACGTCGAGGCGTCGCGCGTCGTAGTTGCCGTCGATCGACGCCTGCTCCATCGCGACGACGCCCGCGGTGCCGATCGCGAGAAGCGTGAGCGCGAGCATGACCTCGATCGCCGTGAATCCGGCCTTTTTCGCGAACGATTTCATTGCACGGCCGCCGCGCCGGAGAGAAGCCGTGTGACACCGTTCGGCGGCACCAAGACCGAGCGCACGATACCGACGATGTTCGCGCCCGAGCGACGCGCGACCTCGATCTGGAGCGTCTCCACCATCGGGCTCGCATTCGCGAACATGCCCGCCGTGATGTCGCCGCCGTCGACGACGTACGTGCGACCGAGCGGCGTGAAGCACAGATACGCGGTGGTGGTGACCGCGAGCGTGCCGCTTGCCGTCGAAAAAATTCGCGTCGAAATTCCGTTCGTCGTTTCGTAGGTGCTGAGCTGCACTTGCCGGAATTGCGATGCGCTCTGCGCCGCGCCCGCGCTTGCATCGTTCAGCGCCCAGTTCGTCGGCGACTTGCACGAGCTGAGAGGCAAGCTGTTCACGCCTCCGAGCTGCGGGTTCGGTTGCACCGCTTCGTACGCCGTGTAGGTGCCCGGCGTTCCGCCTGCGGTCGTCATTGCGAGCATCACCGCGCCGCCGCGACCGATCGCGTGCGTGCGCGCTTCGCGAACCAAGTCGTTGATCGCGAGCGCGTCGCTGTAGACGTGCCGGTCGATCGTCTGCTCCATCATCGACGGGATCGCGAGCGCTGCGAGGATGCCGATGAGGATGATGACGACGAGCAGCTCGATCATCGAAAAACCGCGCGCGCTCGCGACGCGCCGGGCGAGGCGCCTCGAGGCGCGGCGATCGCTATGGGAGCTCTTCGGGCGCACGAGCATCGGATGGGGAAAAGCAAGGCGCGTACCTTTTTTCCAGATCCCCAAATCATGGAAAGAAAAGCGGATTTATTCGAATGTGGGCGCTTTCTTACGCGAAAGGATTGCGACGCTCCGCAAAAGGTGCGGAGTTCCCGGAAAGTCGCCCGGAGCCCTCGGCCGGTGCTAGGAGATGCGCCATGCGCTCGGCCATCGTTCTTTCAGACGCGCGTCCGGTTCGTCCGCTCCGCGCTCTTTTCCTGTCTGCCGTTTTCGTCGCCGCGTGCACGAAGCCCGAAGCGAAGCCCGACCAACCCGCGCCGCCTCCTCCGACGGCGTCGGTCGGCGTCGATCCGTGCGCATCCGGCGGCGGCACCGACAGCGATGCCGTGAGCGCTCCGTTTTTTCCGCGCACGATCGGACCCTTCTGTCTCGATCCGCAAGGCGACACGAAGACGTACGGCGAGCAGGGAAAGCTCACGATGGACGACGTCTGCACGACCGCGTTTGACGGCGAGTGCGAGGTCTACAAATCGTTCGCGCTGAAACGCGTCGTCGCGATCCGTTACGTCGATGCGCACGGCGGCAGCGTCGAGATCAACCTCTCCAAGTTCGCCACGGACGACGGCGCGTTCGGCATGTACACGAAGCGCGTCGTCGCCGACGGCGATCCGGCCGATCCTCATGCGCCTCGCGTGATCGCAGCGCCGGCCGCGGCGGCGATGGGCAGCGGTCGTGGATACGTATGGCGCGGCCTGTATCTCGTCGAGCTCACGTACTTGAACGAGATCGAGTCGCCGCCAGACATGATCAAATCGAGCGAGAAGATCTTGCCGCTCGTCGCGAAGGCGGTCGGTGAGAAGCTGCCCGGCAGCACCGACGAGCCCGCATCCGCGCGTGCGCTGCCGGCGGCGAACATGCTCCCGAACGGCATCGCGTATTTTCCCGACAACGCGCTCTCGCTGGGAAAAGTGGGTCCCGCGGCGATCGGTTACTACAAGGACGGCGCGAAGCGATACCGCTTGCTCGCGATGCAGAGGGCCGACGTCGACACGGCGAAAGACGTCATGAAGACGATCCGATCGCACGCCGGCGCGCTCCCGGTCGCCTCGCTGGCGGACGAAGCGGTGCTCGTGCAGCTCCAGGATCCGCCCGATGCACCGACGAAAAACGAATTCGTCATCGCGCGAAAAGGCACGCTCATCGCAGGAGCGGGAGGCGAGCCGCTCGTCACCGACGCGGCTGCGAAGGCGACGAAAGACGACAAAATAAGCCACTTGCGCGCGTGGCTGAATGGCGCAGCGACTACGCAGGCGGCGCCGTCTGCCGCTTCTTCGAAGTAGTCGCGTCGCCGGAGTAGCGCGCAGGCTTGCGCGCGTCCTGAATGGCGCGGCGCTCGAAACAGTCGGACGGCAGCTTCGATTTTTTTCGAACCAGCCGCGTGGCGTGTACGAACTGCGCGGTCACCGGATCGTGGTAGCCGCTCGCTTGCGGCAGGTCGTCGACGTGCTTTCGATAATGACGAACGATGCGCGACATCATCACCTCGCGCGCCCACTTTCCGACGAGCGACGCCATGCCGACGATGAGATGCGAAGAATCGGCGTCGCGCACGAACGCGACGTTGCCCACGTTCGGAAATCGATATTCGCTCCGCGCTTTGCCTTCTTCGACGATGGCGTAGAGATGCGACGAGAGCGGTCCGAATTGGTCGCCGTAGCTGCCCATGCCGCCGACCTTTCCGCAGATCGCGTAGACCGGCTCGTCGCTCGCC
>JAICXU010001107.1 GCA_025934595.1 Polyangiaceae bacterium
CCCGTTTCGGCCGCGCAATACGAAGCGGGCCTCCTCGACATGCGCACGCAAGTCGCGGCCGACACGAACGCCGGCTCGTTCATCTACGCGGGCACCGACCACACGACGCTCGTCGTGGCGTATACGACGCGCGCGACGACCGCGAGCGATGGAGGAACCGTGCGGTTCGAGGATTGGGTGAAGACGTTGGTCGGCGGGAGCGTGAGCAACGTCGGGCCGTGACGGAGGATGTCCTCCGCCGTGACGGAGGATGTCCTCCGACGGCCGGGGCTCCGTTACTCCGCCGGGGCGACTTCCTCTTCGTATCGCATCGTCTGGGCGCCGCTCATGTCGATGATCCCGAGCAGCGAGAAGAGGCGCATCACCTGGTAGCTCGGGTCGAGCTCGAACCAGCGCGCCGCGAAATTCGGGCTCATCGCGAACTTGTGGTGGTTGTTCTGGAAGAGCTCGCCGGCCGTGAGAAAGTCGAACGCGAGCGTGTTGCGCGAGACGTCGCGGTTGTCGAAGTTGCGATAACCGTAGCGGTGCCCGCACCAGTTCACGATGGCGCCGTGGAGCGGCCCCATCACGAAGTGCAGCGGCAGGAGCGCGAACATCCACGCGTGCGTCGCGAAGCGCCAATAAAACAGCACGAACAGCGCGCCCCACGCGATGCGCGCGATCCACGACTGGCTCAAGCGATCGAGCGCGGGCCAGTCCGGCATGCCGCCGTCGAAACGCGCCTCGGGCTCGACGCGACGGTAGGCGAAGCCGTCGTAGGTCTTCTTCGTCGCGAGCATCATCGTGAGCGCGTTCTCGTAGTTTTCGGGCGAGTGCGGGTCCTTCGGCGTGTCGCTGAAGGCGTGGTGCATCCGATGCAAGATCGCGTAGCCGCGCGCCGAGAGGAAGCTCGGACCTTGCGCGAGGTACGTCATCAGATGGAACGCGCGCTCCCAGCCGCGGCTCATCGTGAACTGCTTGTGCGCGCCGTAGCGGTGCAAGAAGAAGCTCTGGAAAAAGACCGAGAGCTGCCAATGCACGACGAACAAAACGAGAATGGCCACGGACCGGATATGCGTCAAAAACCGCCACGCCGGGCACACCGTTTCGTCACGACTTCGTCATTTCACAGGATGAATCCAGGCTTGAACCTCTTCCGCGCGTGCTCGTGCATGACGATGCCGGCCGCGACCGCGAGCGGGAGGGAATGGTTGACCCCGTAGATCGGGATGGCGACGATTTCGTTGCATTGTGCAAGCACTGCCGGCGGGATGCCGAAGCGTTCGCTGCCGAAGAGGAAGACGACGTCGCGCGGAAATTCGTCGACCGACGCGATCGCTCGGCGCGCCGCGTCCTTCTCGAGCGCCCAAACCGGCCGGCCCGCGACGCGCGCGAAGAACGCGGCGGCGTCGGGCACTTTGACGATCGACTCGAACTTCTCCATGCCCATCGACGCCTTCGCGTACGCGGGCTCGTCTCCGATGACGATGACCTCGCGGACGAGGAAATTGTGCGCGACGCGGATGATCGCGCCGAGCGCGAACGCGTTGCCGGCGGCGTACACCGCGACCGAACAATCGGAGCGCAAAGGACGGAGCGCCTCGCGAACTTCCTCGGGCGATGCATCGAGCGGTGGAAC
>JAICXU010000840.1 GCA_025934595.1 Polyangiaceae bacterium
ATCCACTTCCATTCCGCGACGCGCGTTTGCGATGCGGGCCAGCTTCGCAAAATTCCGACGAGCTCCCAGTAACGAGACGCGCGCTCGTCGTGACGCTCGAAGTGCCCGTACATGCGCTGCTTCGTGATTGCGCCGAACGGCTTCCCCAGCGCCGCCGCCATCGCCTTCGCGTACGTCTCGATCATGGCTCCCGCTTCTTCGGAGCCCGGCGAGATTCCCTTCGCGATAGCATCGCGAGCGGCGGTCACGGCTGCCGTCTCCGCCTCCTTCATTTTCGGCAGGTCGAACTTTCCCCATACGCCCTGGGCATTGTATCGAAGGTTTTCGATGAACGTCGGATCGGCGATCAGCTCCGACAGCTCGATCCACGCGTCGAGCTGCTCGGGCGTCGGATTTTCGGGCATCTCCGGCGCGCTCGTTTCGACGATGTGCTTCTCGGATCGATTCGATGGGCAGCCCCGCTTCGCGCAGCGTGCGCACGACGTCGAGGCGCACGAGCGCGTCTTCTCCGTACAGCCGGTAATTCGAGCGTGACCTCCCCGACGTCTGAAGCAAACCTTCGTCGGAGTCGGAGTAATAACGCAGCGTTTTTACCGGCACGCCGCTCTGGCGAGAGAGCTCACCGATCGTCAGCCGATCCTTCACCATTCACCGTGCCGCCTCCCGTAACGGGAGAGTCAAGCAGCGATCTTTTACGGGCGTCCGTTTTTCGACTCGCAGGTCGGCGAGCGCAGACGCGATCCGGCGACGAGCCGAACCGTGGCGATTTTCGGCGATCTGGGGAAAAACGACGCGCGGAGTTCGGGCTTTTTCCTCACGATTCGGCTGAAATTAGCGCGTGGCGAGGCCTTTGCACTCGTGAGGTGTCGTCATGAAAACGATCTTCGCTTCGGTCATGTGCGCCGTCGTCGTCGCCATTGGCGCGTGTCATCACGATCGCCCGCCGTCCGACGCAGGGCCCGTCCAGAAGGCCGGTGCTCATGTCGATCACGCAGCGAGGAACGTGAAGGACGCCGCGAAAGACACCGCCCACGACATCAAGCACGACATCACGAAGTAGGCCCCTTACTTCTTTCGACGACGCTTCGCGTGTGCCGACAAGGTCGACAGCTTTCCCGAGGCGATCAAATCGCGTAGCGATTTTTCCATCGCGCGTGCGAACAGGATTCGCACCGACTCGGTGCCCGCGCCGCGAAGCGTCTCGAACAGCTTGCCGGACTCGACGACGTCGACCGATCCGTCTTTCACGCGTGCCGAAAAAAGATCGACGAGATCCGACACTGCGCGACCGAGGTGCTTTCGCAAGAGCCCGGAAGCTTCGGCGGCGGTTTCGAGATCCACGCCGGCTCCTTCGAGCTTGATCGCGGTCGCGAGAAGAGCGGGGCTTCGCACGAGATACACATCGCCTTTTCGCTCGACGAGCTTCGCGCGGTTCAGATCGGCGAGGAGCCCGGGACGCTTGAATCCAGCCAGATCGTAGAGCTCGTCTTCTGTGACCGTGCGCGGGCGATCGGCGGCCCACGGCGTCTGCATCTCGGCTTCGACGCCGAGCCACTCCGCGAGATCGACCTCGCCTTTGTCGATTCGCTTGAAGAGATCGCCAATCGCATCGATGCGAAGACCGCGGTCCTGCAGCTTCGCGATGAGCTCGAGCCGCTCCACATGCGCGTCGTCGTAGAACGCGACGCGTCCGCGAATTTGCGGCGCCGCGAGCGCGCCCTTCGATTGGTAAAAGCGGATCGTGCGGCTCGGCACGCGCGTCTTCGCGGCGAGCTCGTCGATCGTGTATCCAGTCTCTTCGGCGGTGCGCTCTTGCGTGCCCATGGCGAGGACGGTCACGCGGTCACCTCGGAGATTCGAGTCGGCCATGCGAGCCGAACGAGCTTGCGAAACGTGGTGCCGAGCTGCCGCGCGAACGAGCCCGTGTTGTACGGGATGCCGTACTTTTCGCACAGCGCTTTCACGCGCGGCGCCGCTTCGGCGTAGCGGTTCGAGGGCATGTCCGGAAAGAGATGATGCTCGATCTGGTGGCTCAAGTTTCCGCTCATCACGTGGAAGAGCGGCCCGCCGTCGATGTTGCACGAGCCGAGAATTTGCCGAATGCAAAAGCCGCCGCGCGTTTCGTTCTCGATTTCCTTTTCGGTGAATACCCTCACGCCGTCCGGAAAATGGCCGCAAAAAATAATGGCGAAGGACCACACGTTGCGAATGAAGCTCGCCACGAAATTCGCGCCCGCGACCCAAAAAAAGTACGGCCCCGCGAGAAGCGGCAAGAGCAAATATTCCTTGAACGATAGCCCAAGGAGTTTGCGACCCAACTCTTC
>JAICXU010000610.1 GCA_025934595.1 Polyangiaceae bacterium
CGAAGAGTCGAGGAGCACGACGTCGCGGACCGCGGTCGTTCCCGTCTCGGTCCACGTGAGCGCGCGATAGAGCTCGCGTTTGGGAGTGCCGTTCGGATCGATGTCGGCCACTTCTTTCGTCTGCAAGATGTGGAGCTTCATCAGCTCCTCGAGCGACGCGATGGCGGGCGGCATGCCGAGCGCCACGAGATCCGCCAAGATGGTGCTCGCGAGCGACGGTGTCCCGCCTGCGGGTGACGACTTCGCCGTGATGAGCGTTTGCTCGGACCAGAGCGCGCCCGAAAACGCCGGCGTGCCGATCGTCGTCGCGTCCGCCGCTACGCCCGCGAGAAAATCCGCGGATGTCGGGACGGTCACGCGCTCGGCAGGCTTCTTCGGAAGCCCGAAAATTTCCCTGCCATTCGCGACGGCGATGCCGCTGTCGGGATATATGTAAGGTACATGTAATCCCGTGAACGGCACGGCGCCGTGCATACCGACGACGGGAACGAAGAACGTGATCTCGCTGTACGCTTGCGCGCCGAGGATCGCGTCCGACGATCGCGCGTGCGGCGAGGACGTGAACACCGCGAAGAGGAATGCGCCGAGCGGCTCGACGGTGAGGTCCGGCGCGGCCCACGAAAAACGCGTCGCGAGGAGCGCCTCGAGCGCCGCCTTTTTCGCCGGCAGCACGAAGAAGAGCGTGCGCGTGTCGTCGAGATAGAAAGGCGGATTGAGAAGAAGCGGGATGCCGCGACCGAGCTGTTCGGGACGAGTCAAAGCGCGAGCGAGACTAACTCAAGCGCGTGACGCGTCGAGATTCGATTCGCCTACTCGTCGCCGCGCAACCTTCTCGCGAGCGCGTCGAGCAAATCGTAGGTCGTCACGATTCCGACGAGCTTTCCGTTTTCGACGATCGGCAGGCAGTTGATCTTGCGCGATGCCATCTTCGCCGCCGCGACGTCGACCGATTCGTTCGGTTCGACGGTGAGCAGGTTCGTCGTCATCGTGTCGGCGATCTTCATCTGCAAGACTTCGGGAATGCGCGCGCCGAGCTTTCCGATGTCCGTCATCGAGATGACGCCTTTCAGCTCGCCGCCTTCGACGATCGGCACGTGACGAAATCCTTTTTCTTTCATCATCGCGTACGCGTCGCGAACGAGACCGCTCGGCTCGAGCGTCAGAGGATCGGGGGTCATCACTTCTTCGACGCGTGTGCCCATGATGACAGCGTATCAGTTCCTCGGCGCGCAGGCCTGCGTGGGTCTTGAATTGGCGATCAGGACCAGCGCACGTCGTAGGTCGCGTAGCCGTATTTCTGCATGCGGACCTCGATCGTCGCAGCGGCTCCGAAATGGCTCACGATGCCCTCGATCATGCCGATCGAGTAGCAGTCGAGCCAGCCCAGAAAATTGTCCCACTCGAGGCGCACAGTCTTCTCGTCGAGACGCGTGCCTTTGCACGAGCCGCCCGAGAGCACGATGCCCATCATTTGCGGAAATTTCATGAGCGCCGAATCGACGCCACCGAGCATCGACAGCATGACCCCGCCGACGCGCGAGTCGGCGAAGACCTCGAAGTCACGGCGCGCCACGCGACGCGCAGCTTCGCGAAGAGGAAGTCGCGGAAAACATTTTTTGGCGACCGCGTAGGTGAGGCGCGAGTAGTCGACTTGCGGATAATCCGAGAACGGAAAATATTTTCCGAAGCGCGGCGGCGCGAGGAGCGTGGGCTCGAGCTTGGGCCATCCGTCGCCGAGCATGAGCACCAAACGCGGGAAAAATAGGCCTTTCAGCGTGAAGCTGTCGGGGAACTTCGCGAAGCGCTCTTCTGCGTCGAAGTCGTTCTGTAGCGATTGCCCTCCCCGGACGACGAATGTCTCCACGCGCGTCGTGGGAGGATACAGAAAAACTATTTCGCGTGAACGATGTTGTAGACGCCCTTGCCCGTCGCCACCGTTTCCGTCGGACTCGACGGATGAAAGAGGCGCATATCGGACACACCCACTCGATTTCCTTGGCGAACGACGGTCGCTTCGACGGCGATCGCTTCGGGTTTTCCGGGACGCAAATAGTCGACGCGCAAATCGATCGTCGAGACTCGACCGTTACCGTCGGCGAGCTGGCTCCATACCGCGATGCCGCCTCCCGTGTCGGCGAGCGTGGACAAGACGCCGCCGTGAAGCGCGCGGCGGATCGGGTCGCCGATGAAATCGTCGCGGAAGGGCAGCTCGATGCACGCGTAGCCGTTTCGCAGCTCGGTGACCCGCATGCCGAGAAACGCGTTGAACGGGATCCATTTCTCGACGAGCTCGCGCAGCGCTTCCGCGTCCATGATTCGCGCTCACTCTACTTCGATTTTCGCGCCGGTCGCGAGAGCAGCTGAATTTGCGCGGAAAAACCGCCCATGTCGACGTCGATGCCGCGCTCTTGCCGGAGGCCGAGCTTCTTCGCGTGCTCGGCGGTGCGCGCGGGGAGCGGGGAAATCCACGCGATGCGCCCGCCGAGCACGAGGACCGACGCCGCGTGATCGAGAAAGCCATCGAGCAGCGCATGCAAGTCGGCGCCGCGATGTACGCGCCGGCCCATCGGCGGATTCGTGATGACGAGCGAAACGCCTTCCGCTCGATGGGAGAGCGCGTCGCCCGAAATGATCCCTGCGCTCACGCCTGCCGCTTTCAAATTTTGACGCGCGGCTGCGAGCGCGCGCTCGTCCGTGTCGGTGCCGAACGCGCGTACGAACGGTCCGAGCTTCGCGCGCTCGACGAGCTCGGTGCCGGATCCGACGAAAGGATCCCACACGACGTCGTCGTCGTGCGCCCCCGCCACACGCGCGATCGCTGCCGCGAGCGTCGGATGCGACGCGGCGGGCACGTCGGCGACGCGATACGAGAATCGCGGATCGGAAAGCGACGAGGGCACCAGCAAAATCTCGACTTCGCTCGCGTCCTCTCGTTTGTGTGATTTTTCGCGCACGACGACGTTCCACGCGCTCGCGGTCGGGTCGTTCACGAGATCCGGTGAGGCGGCGCGCGCATCCTCGGCGATCTTCCACACAGCGCCGCGTTTGTGCCCGCCTTCGCTCCACGAGATCCGAAAGCGATGCGGCGGGGCCTCGAGCTCCGCGAGAATCGATCGCGCGGAGACGAGCGCCCGCACCACGGCGCCCGTTACGTCGCCGTTCTCGATGGGCTCCGCTCGCACGACGAACCCGAAGTCGAGCGCGCATCGCGACATGAAGCACCGGTCGAGCGGCTCGGTGAGCACGGC
>JAICXU010000064.1 GCA_025934595.1 Polyangiaceae bacterium
CGATCGATCTCACGATCGTGATCCAAGGAACCGTCGAATGCATCGCGGAGAAGGAACGCAAGATCCTCGAAGGCGGAGGACCGCTCGGAGGCATGGAGGCGTTTGCGCAAGCCGCGCGTTGGTACGATCTCGTGGCCAAGACCGAGACGCGCGCGCTCGTGACGTCGTACGACAGTGTCTTCGACATGTTCGAAGAGCATGTCGACATGGGAGCCGATCTCTTGCGTTCGCTTTCTGCGACGGTGCTCGGACTGAGAAGAGAGCGCGGTGAGCTCGACGTGAAAGCGGTCGAGCCCGTGGCAATGGACGAGCCTACGATCGCGGCCGACCTCGAGGCGGCCGCGGCTTCGAGCGAGGCGGCAAGCCCTTAAGGACGCGACGTGTCGCTCGGTCGCTCGATGCCGGCGATGCGGAATCCTCGCGTTCCGAGATCATAGAGAAACACACGCAGCGGTCCTCGCGAGTAGCCGTTCGTGATGTCGACGGCGAAATAGCGAAGCTTGGCGTCGTCGGGCAAATCCGGGGGAAGCCGGAGATGCGCGAGCGGCACGCACACATTTCCGCCCGGCACCGCCTGCGGCTCGAGGCGAAAGCTCGGACGGAGCGCGGTGCCCGCATACACCTTCGCTTCGAACGATCGCTGCTCGTCCGGCACGACGTGCGTCTTTCGCGCGAGGTCGGTTCCACAAATCGATTCGCCCTCGAGGTGGACGTCGGCGATCGGCGAGAGGCGCGTCAGGTAGCGCCGCAAGATCGCGTCGCGTCGCAAGATGAGCGTCTCGCTCAAGTAGCGCGTGTCCTCCTTCGTGAATTTTCCCACCGAAACCGCGGTGCGAACGAGGTCGTCGTCGAATCGCGCGATGATGCGCGCCATCCACGCTCCGTCGGCTTCGGTCATGCGAACGAAGGCGGGGTTCGGATAACCGCCGCGCCAAAGCTCGGGATCGAAATCGCGCGCGCTGAAATAATTGAAGATGCCGCCGGTGCGCTCCGCGTGATCCCAGGGGCGCTCTTGCGTGCCGAGGGTGAGGAAGTCTTCGGCGACATACGGCGGATCGAGGTAGTAGGCGAAGCCGAGTCGCTGCGAGATCGGCTCCCAATTCCACACGCTGCCGAAACAATCACCGAGGTCGATGATGTAGTGCCGTACGAACCCCGGCAGCTTCGGGTTCTTCGAGTCCGCCGAAAGGAACGTGTCCATGGTGTTCTGCTCGCGCGTGTCGAAGTGATTCGTCCACGCGGCGAGCAGGCGCGCGCCACGCAGCTCGCGTCGGTCCTGGTGATCGACGACATCGTTCGGATCGTCGTCGCGCGTTCCCTCGTAGCGATACGGCCCGATCGTTTTTCCCGGCAGCCACTTCGATGCCACCATGCGCACGAGACCGTCGCGATGCGCCGCGCGCTCCAGAATCTTGTCGAGCGCCGGTTTGTCGAAGTCCTTCGGACTGCCGGTGTTGTCGATCGATTTCAGACCCGGTTTCAGCTTCAAGAGCGACGGCTTGAAGTACACGACCGAATCGCACGGCGCGTAGTATCCGGCGGCGTAATAGATACGCGCCGCGATGGCGGTGGCACCCGTCGCGCGATCGGGCTCGGGCTGCGGATCCGATTTCAGCATGAATTTCCCGATCCCCGGGATGTTCACGCGGAAGCCGGGATTCGCGCCGTTCCCCTTTCCTTGGTCGATCACCCACGAGCCGTCTTTGGCTTTGTCCGGGTCGAGCACTTTGTCGTCGCACGCACCGCGCTCCACGTCGTTCGCGCTCATCGGCTTTTTTCCGATGCGATTCGTGAACCAGGAAGAGTCCGGCACCTCGTCGTACGCGTTGACGTCGATCGCGCGCCCCGCGGGATCGACCGCGAAGAAACGGGAGATGGGGCGAAAGACGATTTGATCGGCGCCGTCCCAAGCGAACGGCGAGTCGTAATCGCGAGGCGCAGGCGAGAATGGCTTTTCATCCGCGTCGCGCGTCATCGGCGCGGCGAGTGGATACCGGGCAGGTCCACCGCACGCGACGAGCGAAATCGAAAGAGGCGCAAGGAGCAGGCGTCTAAAATCCACGATTCGTCCCCAACAAGAGTCGCGCGGAGTCGAGCTTCAATCCGGCGTCGATGGTCTCGGTGCCGGCGCCCACCAAAATCTCGAGAGAGTTGTCGGGGCTGCCGACGGTCTCGATGCCCATCGCGCCGGACAGACGCAGAAGACGAGGATCGAAATCTTTGAGGTGCTCGTCGAAGACGTTGCCCGTCGCGATTTCGATCGACCCGTCGATGTATGCCCAGATCGGCCAGCGATAATGGAGCGTGCTCACCGCGGCGCTGCGCCCATAGAGCCGGCCCGGAATGAATCCGCGCATCGCTTCGTAGCCGCCGAGCGCGACGAGCTCGGTGAACGGAACGGGCTCTTTTCCAAGCGGATCGGCGAACGACGCGCCGACCGACAAGCTCACGACGCGGCCGTGATCGTTCAAATCCCAGAAGCCACCGGCCGTCGCTCCGTAACGGACGAATCCTCCCGCGGGGCTGCGGCGTACGTCGTTGCCTTGAACGACCGTGCTCTCGACACGCACGCCGCTGCCCGGGCTCGGCCGCGGAAGACGCGTGTCGAATGCAGCGAGGATTTGATTGTATTCGATCGTGTATCCGCGATCGTATCCGGGAGGCAGCGGAAAAACGCCGCGAGCGACCTGACCTTCCACGTCGGGATCGTCGCCGAAGTGGCCCGGGCTGAAGCTCACCGCCTTCGCACCGAACGTCGTCGTGACGCGGCTCGCGCGCCACAGGTCGAAGTCGAGCTCGGCGTTCGTGTCGAGCTGGCTCGACGAATAGCGCGTGGAATCGCTTTGTGTCGTACGCGGACCGATGCCGAAAAATTGGTAGTCCGGCCTGCGGACGCCCGTCGCGTGCAATGCGACCGAGTTGCCATCGGCGAAGCGAAATCGTTCGGTGATGCCCGCCGCGAGCCAGTCCGGTCCGCCGGTGGCTGCGTGCAGCGAGAGATCGTGACCTTGGAAGCCGGCGTCTTGCCAGAAGACGTAGACGCCGACGCTCGGCTGAAAACCGAAGTCGATGAACGCATACGGCGCGAAGCCGGCCTTGTTGTCGACGCCGAACGTGAAAAATCCGTAGAGCTCCTCGGGAATGTGCGCGCGTTCCGCGCCAGAAATGATCGCACCGAGAGGTCGCCTCACGACGAACTCGCTCACGAAATACAGCGGCGAGAGCAGAATGCGTGGAATCCAAAGCAAGACGTCTCTCGCGGTCGTGGGTCCGCCGCGGCGCCCATCGTAATCGGGCACATCACGCTTCGGCGGCTCCTTCGCAAGAGCCGGACGCGGCACAGCGACGAGCAGCGCAAAAATCAAAAGCGCACGAAGCCGCTTCATGTCGAGTGGGCCTCCGCGACCTTTCTTTCTTGGCCTAGGTCTCGGTCGTGGTCGCGGTCCTCGTGCTTGTCATCGCCCTCGTCCTTCCCTTCCTCGCTCCTCTTCTTGTTCTCTCTTCCAATCATGAAAATCATGAAGACCCAGAGCCCGATCAAGACGAGATTGATCCCCGCGAACTGTCGCGTCGAGAGCGCGAGCTTCGCGCCGAGCCCGACGAAACCGGCGGAGATGACGTCACCGAATCGGACGACGAACGTGTCGATGATGGTCTTGCCGACGTATTTTTCTGCGCGGCTCGTGACGAGATAGAGGGTTTGATTCGTGGTGCTCTGGATCGAGTAATCGAAGCTGTTTTCCGCGATCTTCGTGAGCCGCACGATCGCGATGACCGGCGCGATGAAGCTCGCCGTGTATCCCATGAGCGCGACGGCGGGCAAACAGAAGAGCGCGCCGCGTACGCCGAGATATTTCAAAATCCGCGACACGGCGAAGAGCTGCATGAGCACGCCGACGAGATTGATCCACGAAAAGTAATCCGCCTTGAATGCGCCGATGAACGCCTCGGCGCCGGGTCCGTGCGCAGCCGACGCGCCCGCGAGAAGGGCTTTGTCGAGCATGTACTCGCCGGTCTTGTTCACGCAGTTCAAGACCAGCGTGAGGCCCGCGATCAAGATCAAATATTTGTCGTGGAGAAGCATCTGGAACGTGCGCGCGTCGACGAGCGGCTCGTCGTGATGAGGATCGTCTTTCTTTTTTCCCGGGCTGCCTTCGCGTTTGTCGACGACGGCGATGAGACCCACACACGCGACGAGGATCGCGGCGGCGGCGAGCATGAGCACGCTCGTACCGAGCGGCACGAGCAGCTGCGCGAACTTCGCGCCCGCGACGGCGCCGACCGAGCTGCCGATTCCGATGATCGCGAAGAGACGCTTGCCTTGCTCCTCCGTGTAGACGTCATTCGCGAAGCTCCAGAATTGTGCGATCGCGGTGACGTTGAAGATCCCGACCCACAAAAAGAAAATGATCCCGATGTGCACCTTCGCGCGCACGAGCACGGCGAAGATCACGAGGTTCGAGACGAAGAAAAAATAAATGATCGCGAGAAGCTTGAGCCGTCCCACGCGTCGCGCGATCGCGCTGTAGATGCGCACGATGCCGATGAGCAGAAGCGACTGCCCGACGGCCGCGTACGATTTCACCTCCGCGCCGCCTTCGAGCAAAATGAGCGGCTCGCGCGCCGTTTTCAGGAGGTAATACGCGGTCAACAGCGAGAAGACGGTGAACGTGAGCACGAGCGCGGAGAGCGCTTCACCCGGCTCCACCTTTGCAAAGGGTCGCAGCAAGCGCGACAAGAGCCCTTCGGCTGCCGCGCTCGATTTTTTCGACAGGGCCAGGGGAACGTCTCCTCGCGAAGCGAGCAATCATGGCATCATCATCCGCCCCCGTGTGTCGATTTTTGTTTCGTGCTGCGAGCGCGCGTCGTCTTTGCGCGTCGTTGATGCTTTCCGCCACGCTCCTGCTTCCGCGCACTGCGCGCGCGGAGGATCCCGATCGTGTGGAGTGGAGCAAAGATTGGCCGCGCATGCGCATCGCCGAAGTCGTCGATGTGATCGGCCTCACGCTGGGCTCGTACGCGATCGACATGTATTGGACGCCGCCTAGCTCGGCACATTGGAGAGGCGCGCTTCTCTTCGACAACCCCGTGCGATCCCTCCTTCGAGGACGCTCGCTCTCCGTGCAAACGACGGCGTCGGACGCGAGCGACTACCTCTACAAGATCGGCACTCTTGCGCCGTATGTCGTCGACGTTTTTTTCGTCACGCTTTCGATCCACGAAAATGCCGATGTCGCGCTCGAAATGTTGCTCATGAACATGCAGTCGCTCGGCCTCGCGGGCGTCACGAGCTTGGCCGCGGAGCATGGAGTCGGCCGCGAGCGTCCCTACGTGCGAGACTGCGGCCCCGACGGCAACACGCGCGACGAGCACGGGAATTTGCTCCTCAACAAGTGTGGCAACATCGAAGACTTCCAATCGTTCGACAGCGGACACGCCGCCGCCGTGACTACGATGGCCGGTCTCACGTGCGCGCACCATCAGCACTTGCCACTCTATGGCGGAGGATTTCCCGACCTCGTTCCTTGTCTCGTCATGATCGGCGCGGCGGCAAGCACGGGTGTTGCACGTGTGGTAGCCGATCGACATTGGGCAACAGATGTGGTGGCAGGGTATGGCGTCGGATTTCTCTCGGGATACGTGCTCCCGTCCGTGCTTCATTACGGGTTCACCAGCGGTCATCCTGTCGGTGAGATTCGTACGAAGGATGTTCGGCTCGTCCCGTCGCCGATGATGATCCAAGGCGGCGCGGGCTTTTCCTTGATCGGGCTCTTCTGATGAAACGAATCTTCGTCTCGTCGTTCGCATTTGCGGTCGTGTTTTCAGGAGCTGCGCGCGCGCAAGCGCAGACGCCGGCGCCAGCGCAGTCGAGCTCGGCAGCCGTCACGTGGGGCGGACCTCCACCCGCGCCGTCCGCTTCCGCGGCCCCGTCGTCCGCGGTCCCCGCTTCGCCCGATACGCCTCCCGGGGGCGCGGCCGCCGGAGCTCCAGCCAACGCCGATGCCTCCAAAGTGCCGCAAAATCAGCCCGTTCCTGCAAATTCCACGACGCGCCAAGAGGACTTGAAGCCGCATCCGCTCGAGCCCGTTCCGGAAGGCAACGTGCGTTTCGAGGCCGATCCGGTCGGCGACGGCGCGGTGCTCACCGCGCTCGCCGGCTTCGACGTCCTCTCCGAGCTCGTGCTCTCGACGGGCGAGGTGCGGCCGCAACAGATCGACGGGAACTTCGACACGCAATCCCTTCTGTCGATCGATCGCGGCGCGATCTCGCAAAATCCCGATGCCAATGCGGCGACGCTGTCGAACGTCGGTCTCTACACCGCGGTGGGATTTGCCGTTCTCGATCCGATCCTCACGACGTTCCGCAACGGCAAGGAAGCGGCGCTCGTCGACGCGATCATGTACGCCGAGTCGATCGCATTCGCCGTCGGCGCGACCGACATCGCGAAGGTCGCCGTGCGCAGGCCACGTCCCATCGCCTACATCGAACGAAACCAATTCATCGCCGCCGGCGGCAACCCCAACAATTACGACAACACCTCGACCGACAGCGCGCTCTCGTTTTTCTCGGGCCACGCCGCGGTCGTCGGCGCGATCAGCGGCGCTGCCACGTACATCGCGTTCAGTCGCTCGCCGAAAACCATTCGACCTTGGCTCACGCTGATCGGCGGCGTCGCGCTCACGTCGTTTGTTTCCATCGAGCGCGTTCGAGCTGCCGCCCACTTTCCGACCGACGTCATCGCCGGATCGCTCGTCGGCGCGGGTTCCGGCGTGCTCGTCGTGCATTTGCATCGCGCGGACACGCTGAAGCAGCGGCCCGTGTGGGTCGGTTATCAGCCCATGAATCCGAACGACGTCGGCCATCCGCAAGGCGGCATGCTCACGTTGAGCGGTCTCTTCTGATACTCGATTTTCAACGCGTGACGGAGAGAAGCGCGTTCAAGATCTCGGCTTGCTCGGTGATCGCGGGATCGCGCGTGTCTCTCGCCAAGAGAGACATCGATCGCGCGTGCATGCGCGCGAGCTTCAAGAGACCGCCGGCGCGATCGACGCCCGCGCCGACGAACGCCGCATCGAGGCGACGCAGCGTGGCGAGCGCCGAGGCATAGGCGATCACGTCTCCATGTCGGGACTCCGCGATGCGCTCGATGTCGTCGTCATACGTGCACGGAATCGACGCCGTCATCGCGCGATCGGGCTTGCCCTCTTCGAGCATCGATTTGTAGCGCGCCGTGACCGCGAACGAAAAACGCTCGCCCGGAACCCACGCCGGTACCGTCACGCGCACGACCTCGGTGCGCGCTTCGCCCGCGTGCAGATCACCGAGATCGAGCTCGCCCGCATCGAGCCGCCACACGACGTCGCCGCCCGATGCTTCGATCACGTGGGAAGGTGATGGCGCGCCCTCGAACGTGAGCGTCATGTCTTGGAAGTCGAGCTCGCCGGCGGGCGGGATCGCCGCTTTCACCGATGCGATCCGCGAGTCGAGCTCGCGACCCATTCCGACGACGCCGCCACCTGCGAGCGCGGCCTCCGCGACCTTCGATGCGCGCGCGCCGTCGGACGTCGCGACCACGCTCACCGAGATCCCCTCGCCTGCCATTTTCGCGATCTGCGCTTCGACGGCAGGCGTCACCTTGGCGCTGCCGTCGGTGAGGACGAGCACGCGCTTCGCTTCGGGCTTGTCGTTCGGCACATCGAGGCTCATGACCGCTTCGGCGCGAGCCAAGGATTGTCCGAAATCGGTCGGAGCGCCCAGACCTGCGGCGCGAGTATTACTGTCTGTCTGATCCGACACATATTTGTCGATTGCGGCAAGTGCGAGCGAACGGTGCGACGCGGGCATGAGCGGAACGACGACGCGGGAGCCGGAAAGCGCAGTAATGCGCTCGCGCGCCGCGAGCTCGGAGAGCGCGGCCTCCGTGAGATCGTGCGTGTCCGGGCCATGGCCGTCGATCACGATCGCGATGCGCTCGCCCCTTCGCGCGGTGCCTTCCGCCGCCGGTGCGATGACGTCGATGCGCATGAGCACCTCGCCTCCCCAGGACGGCACGCGCGTGTCGCTCGGACGAATCGAAATCGCGACGCCGCGCGTCGCCAAGACGGTGGGGCTGCTCGTCTTGGTGAAGCGACCATTGGCGGGCAAAATGAACCCGATCGGCGCGCGCCACGGATCGTTCGCGTCCCGATGCACGACGCGCGGCGGGATGTCGGCTTTGTCGTGGAACTCAACGCCGTTCGCGGTGATGACGCTCGCGCCGTGCGGCCCGTTCTCGGGAAAAACCACGGTGCCGTCTTGCGAGAGGAAGGGTCCGCCGCAACCGCTCGCGAGCATGGCGAATACGGCCCCCCATCCGATGGCGCGAAAGTGCGAGGTCGGCGCACGCATGTCCCTACGCCTGATCTTGCAAGAGACGGTTCACCGCGCCACCACCTTCTCGTCTTAATACGACCGAGTCAGCCCGAAGACTTCCCGTTTTCCGCGGCCATCGCCCGAAGCGCAGTGTCGCACTCGTCGGCGAGCAGGCGATTGCCGACCGCGCGCGCCGTTTCGCGGGTTTTCGAAAACTCCACGGCCGCGCTCTCTTTGTCGCCGCGACTGCGGAGGAGCTTGGCGAGAAGGGCGCCGCCGTTCACTGCATCCCACGTGAAATCGTGGATTTCGGCGAAGCGAATTCCGCTGCGCAAAATCTCCTCGGCTTTGCTCTCGCCCGCCGCGCCGTCGAGGAACGCCAGGTACATGCGATTGTGATTCGCGAGGCGATCGAACCCGACCTCGTCGCAGAGCTCGATCGATTGACGAAACGCGCCGTATGCGCGCGGAAAGTCGTCGAGGTGGATGAGGGAGTCGCCGAGGTTGTGCAGGTTGATCGCGACCTCGTACGCGATGCCGAGATCGCGACCCATTTCGACAGCGCGCTCGCACGCGAGGACCGCGGCGCGAAAATCGCGACTGAAGTAGTCGGTGAGCCCGCGAATTTTTTGGCGCTCGCACGCGGCCGCTTGATCGTCGGGAAAGAGCTGCTCGGCGCGCGACAATGCCACGAGCGCGGCCCGGCGATCGCCGAGACCGGCATGGGCCTGCGCGCGATGCAGCAGGATTTTGTGCTCTTGCCGTTTGTCACCTTCGGTCGTGGCGATCTTTTGCAAGCGCTCGAGCATCGCGATCGCGCGATTGAAATCACCTTGCCTCGATGCCATCTCCGCGTACGCGAGGAGCACCTTTTTCGCGAGCGCGCCGTCGCCTTCCGCTGCTTTTTCGGCTTCCGCGAAATGCTCGCGCGCGAGATCGAATCGATGCAGCGACGCCATCATCGTACCGGCATCGACCCGCGCCGATACCCGCGTGGCCGGCGATCCCGCCGCATCGACGCGCGCGAGGACGCGATCGCACATCTCGATCGCGTCAGGGCACGAGCGCACGATGCGCACCGCATCGCCGAGACCACGAAGCCACTTCGCGAGCTCCTCGGGATCGTGGCTCGGCGCGTCGCACAGCTCGATCGCACGCGCGAAGTCCCGCGCCGCG
>JAICXU010000832.1 GCA_025934595.1 Polyangiaceae bacterium
AGCCGCCCTGGTTACTTCGACAAGAGCTACTTCGCGGATTCGACGGCTGCGTCTTCGGCCTTCACGCTCGCTTTTTGCGCGAAGTCATCGGCGAGCTTGTCGAGCGCCTTTGCCGTGATCGAGAGGGTCTTCGACGTGTGCTCGACCGCATTCGTCGCGACTTTGAGGCCGTAGGCGGCCCACGCAAATCCGAGATCGAGCAGCGTCCCGACGATTCCTTCGGTCTTCTGCGACTCGGTGCTTTCGACGGTGGTGCCTTGGGCTTCGATGGTGGTGGTGGTCATGACGGATCTGTCCTTTCTTGCCGAGCGAATGGCTCGAGCGAATTTTTTCTTTCGAGACGCAGAGGCGCTAAAAAATCAGGCTTTCGGAAGGCACGCGTTGCACACGAAGATGCGCGCGGGCTTGTTTTTGCCCGGCTGGGGATCGGTGAGACCCATGTGCGCGTGCGTTCCCGCCGACATTTCTTCTCTGCACTTCGCGCACGCGGCGGACTGCGCGAGCGTCACCGCTTGGTAAGCGAACACGTCTTTCAGCGGATCGAAGAGGACCTTCTTGCGGAGCCTCTGGCGCTCTTTCTCGAGCTGGCTCGCGGCTTTCTTCAATCGACCTTCGACGTTTTCAGTGGCGACGTCCGCGACCTCGAGCGCGTCTTCCAAAATCGTGCGCACCAAGTTCGAGACGGGAACGCGCAGATTGTCGGCGAAGCGTTTCAGCTCCGACTCGAGCACGGCGGGCACGCGCGTGTGGAGGACGCGCTCTTTTTTGTCGTCTTTTTCCCGACTCTCGCTGTCGGAAGAGCGCGACGAATCGGCGCTGGCCGAGACGAGGCTCTCGTCTTTTCGCGAGGAACGGGACGAATCACGGGGGAGCTCTTGTGTCACGACGTGATACATAACACAGATGTATCACGCGTCAAGGGCGACAATTGAAGCTCTTCAGAACGTGATACAAATCGGGCACATGGCGCAACCCCAGGCCACCGCAAGGGAAGACCGAAAGCAGAGCTCGCGGCCCGCGGCGCCGGCCGTCGGTCCTTCGCTCACGCCCGGCGTGCCGCGCATGAAGCTGATGAATCGCGCGCGTGCGTTCGAGATTCTCGGCGTGTCGCGGAGCCCTCGCTTCGACGATCTCTATTTGAAGCTCCTCGCCAGACCATGGCGATGGGTGATCGGATCGATCGTCGTTTTTCACCTCCTCCAAAATTTGATCTTCGCGTTCGGTTACAGGCTGTCGGGCGGGATCGACGGCACGACGACGTTGCAAAACGATTTCGCGCGCGCATTTTTCTTCAGCGTCGAGACGCTAGGCACGATCGGCTACGGCACGATGTATCCGACGAACATGGCGGCGCACGTGCTCGTCACCGTCGAGAGCATCACCGGCATCTTGAGCATCGCGCTCATCACGGGCGTCATCTTCGCGAAGTTCTCGCGCATTCGAGCGCGCGTTCTTTTTTCGAAGGTCGCCGTCGTCTCGATGGTCGACGGCGTTCCGACGCTCATGATGCGCATCGCGAACGAGCGCGGAAATTACATCGCGGACGCGACGGTCACGGTCACGCTCCTCCGGGTCGGCCGAACGAAGGAAGGCCATCAGCTCGCGCGCATGCAGGATCTGAAGCTCGCGCGCGACCGGTCACCGGCCTTCACGCGCACATGGCTCGTCATGCATCCGATCACTCCGGACAGCCCTTTTTACGGCGTGACGCCGGACTCGTTGCGCGACGCGGTGGGCGAGGTGATCGTGTCGTTCAGCGGCGTCGACAACGTCTCGTCGCAGTTGATCAGCGCGGTGGACTCGTATCTCGACAGCGAGATCTTCTGGGGCCATCGCTTTCTCGACATGATGGTCGTCTCGCCGACGGGCCGCGCCGCCGTCGACATGACGAAGTTCCACGAGACGGAAACGATGCCGCGGGCCGAGGATTTTCCCTATCCGTAGAGACAAAATGAAAACAGAGACGAACGTCGAAGCCGTCGTCTCTGTCAAATACAATGGCGAACCGCCAAGCCGCCAAGAACACCAAGTAAAAAAACTGGATTCTTGATCCTTGGCGGTCTTTGCGGCTTGGCGGTTTGCTTCACTTCGGCTTCGAGTACACCTGCACGGCGACCGGGCCCGAGCCCGACTTCGCGAAGATGTCGAGCTTGTATTGCACGGGGAGGGGGACGATCGGGCAGATGGCTTGTTTGCCGGAGCCGATCGCCGACTCGTTCGTGTTCACGGTGCTCTGACCTGCCGACACCGTGTAGAACGGCGGCGAGAGCAGGCTCAAGCTGAGCGATCGCACGCCGACGCCCGGCGGCGAGACGCCGACGACCGTGTAGCAAGTGCCCGCCGTCATCGTGACCAT
>JAICXU010000086.1 GCA_025934595.1 Polyangiaceae bacterium
GACGAAAGCGACGGGACGAAAAGATTTTATTTAAGGACTCAAGAGCGAAGCCCGAAGACGCGTGCCGCCGGAGGGGCTGCGAGATATGTCTGAGGCGGCGGCCGCGAAATCGCGACGCGAGCGTGTGAGCCGACGCCGAGTTGCTCGCAGCCCCGCAGGCGGTGCGCGTCTTCGGGCTTCGCGAAACTCTTCGGGCTTCGCGAAACTTCTCACGCTGACTTCTTCAACGACCGCTCGAGCGCTTTTTCGAGCGCGCGCGGCTCTTCTCGTTTGTGCGACTTCATGAAGTGCAAAACGGCGACCTCGGCGCGGCGTACTCCGATTCCGCGCTTCGTGCGCGCGAGCTTCAGGCCGCGCTCCATCTGCGTGTGCAATGCGCCGTTCATGTAGGCGTCGACGATCGCGGGATGCACGTAGGATTTCTTGCAGATGGCGAAGGTGTTGCCGAGGTGCTCCGAGACGCGTCGAATCGCTTCGGTGACCTGGCGCTTGCCGTGCGTCGCCGATGCACACGGCTCGCATTCGAAGAGCAGCCGCGCGGCCGCGACCGTCGCCGTCCACGTCCGAAATTCTTTCGCGGTGAAAGGCCGCCCCGTCGCCCGCAAGATGTAGTCGTTCACGTCCGACGACGAAATCGGATGCAGCTCTCCATCGTCGCCGCGATAGCGAAATAGCCGCTGACCGGGAATGTCGAGACACCGCCGGACGATCTTCGCGAGCTTCGCGTCCTCGACCTCGGCGTGGCGATTTTTGCCGCTTTTTCCACGGAAATCGAGCTCGATTCGGCCGGCACGCACTTTCGTATGACGCGCCAAGAGCGTCGTCAAACCGTACGATCGATTCTGCTCCGTGTAGCGATCATTGCCGACGCGAATGTGCGTGTGATCCATCACGCGGAGCGCAGCGGCGACGACGACGTCTTTCGTGAGCTCGACGCCGGAAGCGAGGTCGCGGGCGATCTTCGCGCGTAACTTGGGAAGCTCCGCGCCGAAACGAAGCGCGTCGTCGTATTTTGCGCCGTCGCGAACCTTCCGCCATCGCTCGTGATAGCGATATTGCTTTCGCCCGCGCACGTCGTACCCGGTGCACTGGATGTGGCCGTCGCTCGTCGCGCAGATCCACACGTCGCTCCACGCCGGCGGAATCGCGAGCTTCGCGACGCGCGCGAGCTCGGCGGGATCGGACAATTTTTTTCCGTTCGGCAGCACGTACCAAAAATGTTTTTTCGATCCGCGCCGCGCGATGCCGGGCTCGCCCGCCGAGACGTAACGCAGCGAAGCGGCCTTCGCCGCCCCCGTCGAATCACGCAAGAGGTCGGGCGGCGGACACATGCGCCGCGAGAAGTGCAAGGCACGAGCCGCATGAAACGACCGGAAAAATAGGCTGATTCTGCGCCCTCGCCGATCGACGACTTTCGTCTCGCGTGTGGCCTCAGCGCTCGATCTGCGAGTTGACGACGTTCGCAGGTCCATTCGCGAGCACATAAAATCCGGGCAAGCCGGCCGTCTCGAACGTGCCTTTCGGATTGTTCCGCGTCGTCGAGTCGGCAATGTTGATCGATCCGCTCTTGTCGTTCGACACGAAGAAGACGGCGCTGCCGCCTTCGTTCGCGTGCCCGTTTTCGATGAGCGAGCTCGTGAGGTTCATCACGATCTCGTTGCCGTCGTTGTAGATCGCGCCGCCGTTGCCGCCTTGGCCGTCGTTCGCTCCGTGGCCCACCGCTTGGTTGTCGGAGAACCACGAGTTCAAAATGTTCCACGACACGCCGATGGAGGAGAGCGCGCCTCCGTTCGCGCAATGATTGCCCAAGCTCGCCGCGCCGAACGTGCTGCTCACGATCCACACGGGGCGCGCGGGTCCGGCGCCCGGCGCGACCAAGTAATCGAGCTTGCGGATCGCGCCGCCGCCGAGATCCGATCCGAGATCGTCGCAGACGTTGTTGAAGAAGCGGCAATGGACGACCTTGAGGCTTCCGCCTTGCGCGTGAATGGCGCCGCCGCCCGCGCCGTTGTCGTCGCCTTCCGGAATGCCGACCGCGCTACCATCGACGAACGTGAGATTTTGCACGACGAGCGCGGGACCGGGATTCGTGTTGCAGTCACCGTCGCCCGCGGGATAGCCGCCGTTGGTTTTGTCGCACGTCGCCACTTCGAGAATCCGGCTCGATCCGCCGCCGCTCAGCGTGATTTTGCCGCCGCCGTCGATGACGACTCTGTCGACGTTGTTCTGGACGACAGCCGGCGTCGTCAGCACGATCTTCACGGGGTCCGGTCCGCAATCGAACGTGATGACGCCGCCTTGCTTCACCGCGGCTACGAAGGCATCGGCAGTGCAAGCTTGCGCGTTTCCCGTGCCGATCACCGTCGTCGGATTCGATACGTCCTCGGCTTGCCCCGCGGCGGGTACGGTCGCGTGCCCGTCGGACCATCCCGCTGGCGGGAGGTCGTCCGGATTCGTATTCGGATCTCCGCCACCGCCGCCGCCGACGGCATCGGAGCTCGAGGAGCTACATGCGGCGAGGACGAGAAAGAGGAGCGAGGCGCCCGACAGCCATCGTGTGCCCATTCTCGAAATATAGCGTGCAGGCATGCGCGCGTCTTGAATGGCCGTGCAGGCTTGCGCGCGTCCTGAAAGCCTCAGCGTTCGCCGACCTCTGCGGAGTAGGTGAGCTGCGTCACCGCTTCGAACGGCGCCACGCCCATGATCGAGGGCGCGGGCGGATTCAAATTGTCGGCGACGAAATAATACGAGCCCGGATCGAGCGCGAACTTCAGCGTTTGATCTCCCATCGCGAGCTGCCCATACGAAATCGGCTGGGCGGGCGCGGGACCGATCGGCTGCGCGGCTTGATACGGCTGCCGCCACGCGTCGCCGAGATCTTTTCCGACGACGGTGTAGCTCACCGGGCCGTTTGCGGACACGTGCATGAAGAGCGCCGCGCCGCCCTGATTGATCGTGAAAGGTCCGAGGTAGTCGCGCGAGATCGCGTGAAGGTCGGTGACGCCGCTCTCGAGCACGACGCGATCGTCGCCGCCTTTGAACACGCGCTTCGGTTTCGCCGGTGGCTGCAAAATGCCGAGCTGGAAATCTTGGCCGTCGTCCGCTTGCACGACGGTGAAGCCTTGCGAGAGCTGGCTCTGCAAAACACCCTGTCCGAGCACGTTCGCGACGTTGCCGAGCGGCGTCTGCGTCGCGAGGCTCACGACCGGATTCTCGACGCCGAGGAGCCGCAAATCCGGCACACCGTCGATTTGCTTGAACTTGCCCCACACGTACGTCGCGTCGTCCGCGAGATAAAAATCCGGCGCGAACTCGACGGCGAGCCCGCAATAAAATCCGACGCGTTTCGCGACGGGCAGGACCGCGTAGCCCTGGCCGGTCACGTCGATGCGCATCGTGTGCGCGTTGTCGTCGACGTGCACGACGCACTGGCTCGGAAAAAAGCGCCCGATGTTGTCGGGACCGAGAAGGGCGAGCTTGATCGGAACGCCGCGCGTCAGCATCTCGGGGCACACCTTCGAGGCGCCGAAGTTCGAGAAGAGCCACCAGCGAAGGGCGGGGTCGCTATTCACGGTCGACTTCAGACAACCGGCGCAACCGACTCCCGAGACGCCGAGGACGACCACGATGGAAAGGAGAAAGACACGCAAGCGATTCATGACGCCCCGCGAGAATAGACGAGGCACGACCCTCAGGGCGTCAACAATGCGAACCGAGACAAATCAGCCGGTGGCGTTCAGAGCCCACTCACGACTCGACGCGCCGCGTATTCATGCCCACAAAATCGCGGCTCGGGGCTACACGTTGAAGCGGAAGTGCACGACGTCGCCGTCGCGCATCACGTACTCCTTGCCTTCGATGCCGAGCTTTCCCGCTTCACGGCACTTCGCTTCGCCGCCGAGCTTCACGAAATCTTCCCACCAGATCACTTCGGCTTTGATGAAGCCCTTTTCGAAATCGGTGTGAATGACGCCCGCTGCTTGCGGGGCGCGTGCGCCGATCGGCGTCGTCCATGCGCGCACTTCTTGTTTTCCGGCGGTGAAGAACGTGAGGAGCTTCAGGACTTGGTATCCCGCGCGCGCGATGGAGTGGAGGCCCGGCTCCTTCAATCCGACGCTCTCCAAAAATTCCGGTCGATCTTTCGGATCGAGCTCGGCGATCTGCGCTTCGATCGCCGCGCACACCGGGATGACGAGCGCGCCTTCTTTTTTCGCGTGCTCCACGAGCGCGCTCAAATGCCGGTTTTTGTCGAGCGATCCGAGCGAGGCCTCGTCCACGTTGCCGACGTAGAACGACGGCTTCGCGGTGAGGAGCTGCATCTCCTTCATGATGAGCGCGGCCTCCTCCTTTTCGGGGAGCGGAAAGGATCGCGCGGGCAGGCCGGCGTCGAGGTGCTTCGCGAGCGCGTCGCACATGTCCATCGCGAGCTTGTCGAGCGGATTGTTCGCCTTGATCATTTTCCGCGCGCGCTCGCCGCGTTTCTGCACCGTGTCGAGGTCCTTGAGACACAGCTCGGTCGTGACGGTGGCGATGTCGCCGACCGGATCGACGCGATTGTCGACATGCACGACGTTCGCGTCCTCGAAGCAGCGCGCGACCTGCACGATCGCGTCGACCTCGCGGATGTGCGAGAGGAATTGATTGCCGAGGCCTTCGCCTTTCGATGCGCCGCGCACGAGGCCCGCGATGTCGACGAACTCGACGGCGGTCGGAACGATCTTGTCGGCATGCACGATCGAATCGAGCGCGGCCAAGCGATCGTCCGGCACCGCGACGACGCCGACGTTCGGCTCGATGGTGCAAAAGGGGTAGTTGGCGGCTTCGGCCTTCGCGCTCGAGAGCGCGTTGAACAGCGTGGATTTGCCCACGTTCGGGAGGCCCACGATTCCTACGGAGAGAGGCATGGCCCCGGCTTTTTACACGATTCGCGCGCTGAGGCGAGTCGCGATAGCTTTCACGGGTGAGCGCCGCGCCCGTTTCCGAAAAAACCGTCGCCCTGGCGGTCACCGGCAGCATCGCCGCCTACAAGGCCGTCGAGGTCGCGCGCCTCTTGATCAAGGCGGGCGTCAAAGTGATCCCCGTCATGACGAGGTCGGCCGAGAAATTCGTGGGCCCCGCCACCTTCGCGGGCATTTGCGGAGAGCGCGTCTACGACGACATGTGGGATCCGTCGTTCTCGGGCGAGATGCACATCGCGGTCGCGAATCGCGCCGACGTCGTCGCGGTCGTGCCCGCCACCGCCGATTTTCTCGCGCGCCTCGCGCAGGGTCGCGCCGACGATCTGATCACGGCGCTCGTGCTTTCGTCGAAAGGTCCCGTGCTCGTCGCCCCGGCGATGCACCCGCGCATGTGGGCGAATCCCGCGACGAGCGCGAACGTCGAGACGCTGCGCAAGCAGGGAAAAATAAGGTTGATCGGGCCGGTGGACGGGGCCGTGGCGTCCGGCGAGCGCGGGGTCGGGCGCATGGCGGAGCCCGAAGCGATCGCCGATGCCATTCTCTGTTCAGTCAGTCAGATATCTGACTATTCGGGCAGGCATCTGCTCATTTCGGCGGGCCCGACGATCGAAGACCTCGATCCGGTGCGTTTCCTCGGAAATCGATCGTCGGGAAAAATGGGGTTCGCGATCGCGGAAGCGGCCGCCGCACGCGGGGCGCAGGTCACGCTCGTCGCCGGGCCGGTTTCTCTTCCGACGCCCCCGGGAAATGTGCGTCGCATGGACGTGCGTGGCGCGCTCGAGATGCGCGAGGCGATGCATCGCACGGGCGGGCAGGGGCACGGCGAGCCGGACGTCGTCATCATGTGTGCGGCCGTCGCGGACTACCGCCCGCAAGAGGTCGCGCCCGCGAAGATCAAAAAGGGCGACGACAAGATCTCGATCGATCTCGTGAAAAACCCCGACATTTTAGCGGAGATCGGAAAAATGCGAGGGGCGCGAAAATCTCCCGTGCTCGTCGGATTCGCCGTCGAGTCGGGCGACGACGACGCCATCGTCCGGTACGCGAAGAAGAAGCTCGTCGAAAAATCGGTCGACATCATCGTCGCGAACGCGGCGGGCACGGCGTTCGGAGGCGACGACAACCGGGCGCTCTTCGTCGAGAAAGCGAACGTCGAAGGGATGCCTTCGATGTCGAAGCGCGCGCTCGCGGATCGCATTTTGGACCGCGTGATGGACACGCTGAAGAAAGTCGACTAACGAGGGCGTCGCGCGTGTCGAGGGAAGTCGGTGCAAATCCGACGCGGCCCCCGCCACGGTAACCGAGGACGATCCCGCACAAATCCACTGGAACCGCAACGTTGCGGATTCTGGGAAGGGTGCGGGGGAGGATGATTCGGCAAGCCCGGATATCGAGGCACGCGCGCGGCAATTCACTTCGTCTGATCGCGCGGGGCAGCGCGGCGGAGAAAATGATGAAAAAGAGAATCCTCGTTTTTGGCGCGCTCGCAGTGTCTCTCGCGTTCGGCATGTCGGCGTGCGAAGGAGACGACGTCACGGAAGGTCCTGGCGATGCCGGGAACGAAGCATCGACGGGAGACGGATCGACGATCGCCGACGCCAGCACGGACGGCGGCACGGAAGCGAGCGCGGCGCACCCGCCGTGGGCGCTCTTCACGGTGAATTACAGCGATCAAAGCGACGTGGTCGCGCTCAGCACGACGACGGGCAAGGTCGACGGCGTCTTCAATTACGCTTCGAAATACGGCGCAACGTCCGTGTCGAGCGATGGCCCATGGGTGCTCGAGCAATCGACCGACCTCGTGCAAAAGCTCGATCCCAGCGCGCCGTGGAACGGCGGCTCGACATGGAACGTGCTCGGCACCGACGATGGCGGATTGCCGAACGCGAATCCGTACAAAGTGATCGCAGGACCGGCGGGCAAAGATTACGTGCTTCGCTTCAATCGAAATCAAATCGCCGTCATCGATGGCACGCAAGCGGGCACGAAGCTCTCGCCGACGAAATTCGTCGATCTCTCGGCGTACCTCGACGCCACCGACGAAGACGGCGCGGTCGACATGCTTTCGGGCGCGTACGTGCCTTCCCAACATCGCGTCTACGTGCTCCTCGCGAACATCGATCTCTACAACATCGATCCGCAGGCCTACTTCGTTCTCTGCGGCACGACCCACTCGGAGATCGTCGCGATCGACACCGACACCGACACGCTCGTTTCGGCGGCGGACGGCGGCGCGAGCGCGGCGCCGATCGTCCTCGGCGGATACGATGCGTTCGGCCTCGTGTACGACACGCCGCGATCACGTCTGCTCGTGATCAACGACGGCTGCAGCGATCCGAGCGCGACCGACGGCGGTCCGCCCGGTGCGCATCACATGCGCGAGATCGATGCGGTGGACCTTGCGACCGGCACGCCGAGCATGCTCCTCGATTTGTCGTCGGGTGATGCACCGAACGCGTTCGCGATGGCCGACGCGACGCACATGGCGCTTCGCCTCGAGTCGTACGATTACACGAGCGGCGTCGTGAAATTGTGGGACGTGACGACGTCCGGCCTCGGCGCCGACGTGCCCGGCGCGCCCGATCTCTTCGCGTCCGACGGCCAAGGAAATCTCTTCGGCGTGACGACCGAATACCTCGCAGATGGTGGAGTTTCGACGACGATGCGATCGGTGCGCGTCGACGACGGGGGCGTGACGAGCTTCGGCTCGCCGCCTTTCAAGAAGCTGCCTGCCGTGGTCACGAACGTCGACTTCTGGTCGCCGTGACCCGTCGCTTATCGAACGAACCACGCAAAACGCCCCGTCGACCTCGCGAGAACGGCATGCGCGCCCGCGCAGAACGCGAAAATTGCGGCTGATTCGACGATGAGGCTGCTATCTTGCAGCCACATCCGCACGTGAACTTCACCCTTCGAGCTCACGCCCCCGTCGTTCTTGCGCTTGCCCTCGCGGCGAGCGTGACCGGGTGCAAGCACAGCGACGCCGCGGCGGACAATTCGCCCGCGCCGGCGGTCGAGCGTCACGGTGACGATCTGTTCGTCCCGGAGTCGTCGGCGCTGCGCGCGCGCATCAAGGTCGAGCCCGTGAAGAGCGAGGAAGTGCAGCGGGCGCTATCCGCGCCGGCGACGGTGCAAGCCGAGCCCACGCGGATGGCAAAAATTGCTCCGCCGCTGCCGGGTCGCGTCGTGAAGCTGTTCGTCCATTTCGGCGACTCGGTGAAGCCCGGAACCCCGCTTTTTTCCCTGGATTCGACGGATCTCGTGTCCGCGCAATCGGACTACTTGAAGGCGAAGTCGGCGCTCGCGCAAGCCGAGCTCGATCTCGCGCGCCAAAAAGATCTCACCGCCCACGGCATCGGCGCGCAGCGTGAGCTCGAGCAAGCGCAGACGACGCGCGACACCGCCGCCGACGAGCTCGATCGCGCGCAGACGCGTCTCTCGCTCCTCCATGTCGGCGCAGGAAATGTCGGCGGGCTCCTCACCGTCACGTCGCCGATCGAAGGGCGCATCATCGATCTCTCGACCGCGCCGGGTCAGTACCAAAATGATCCCGCGACCGTGCTCATGATCGTCGCCGATCTTTCGACGGTGTGGGTCACGGCGAGCGTGCAGGAAAAAGACATTCGTCGCGTGCAACAAGGCGACGAAGCGGTGGCCACCTTCATCGCGTATCCCGGCGAAAATTTCACGGGGCACGTGCTTTTCGTAGGCGATTTGCTCGATCCCGACACGCGGACAATCAAGGTGCGCGTCTCGTTCGACAACTCCGATCGCCGCCTGAAGCCGGGCATGTTCTCGAACGTGACGTTCAAGAATCGCGCGATCCCCGAGGTCACCGTGCCGACTTCGGCGGTCGTGCTCAGCGGCGAGAAAAATCAGGTCTACGTCGAAAAAGCGCCGTGGACGTTCGAGAAGCGCGTCGTCGA
>JAICXU010001042.1 GCA_025934595.1 Polyangiaceae bacterium
AAAGCTCGATTCGCCTGGCGACTTGTCGCTACAAATCCCGAGAAAAATCGACAAGTCGAAGTCGCTCGAGACGGGCATCCCCCAGGCATCCCCAACCATCGTCGAGCCTGGGGGACGTCCGAAGCGTCCGAAACGCTCTTCTTCGAAGACCGCCAACGCGAAGACGACGAAGGTGAAGAAATGAGCGGCGCGATGGAACCGCGCATCGCGAGGGGCGACTACCAGGTCGTCGCGACGCCGTACGCCGCGAAGTTTTCGCGCGTCACGAACGCGAGCCCCTCCGCGACGGCCTGTGCGATCAGGAGCCGGTCGAACGGATCGCGATGGTGCCGCGAAAGAGCGGCCGCACGAAAGACGTGCGCCGGCGCGATGGGCAGAAACGCAAAGTCGTTGAGACGCATCTGCTCATCAAAGAACATCTCAGGCGTCGCCGCGTCGATCGAGAGCTTTCCGAGGCTCACCTTGATCGCGATCTCCCATGCGGACGCCACGCTCACGAAGACTTCATCGGCGTTCTCGATGAGCGCGCGTGGAGCTTCCGGCAACGCCGCGTCGTTCGATACGAACCAGAGGAGCGTATGCGTGTCGAGTAGAACGCGACTCACGAGTAGTCGGCGAAGTCGTCGAGCGGAGCGTCGAAGTCAGGCGCCATGTGAACTCGGCCGGCGGCAGATCCGGCGCGACGGCGACGCGGCGACGGACTCGCTCCGGCGCTCGCGAGGAGCTTGGCGCCGAGCTTCTTGCGTTCTTCCTCAGAAAGGGCCATGGCCTGTTGTTCAAGGAGCTCAGCGAGCGTCATCGCCTACATTCTGCCGCGAGGCCCTCGTCTTGTCGATGCAGTCGCTCGGCGCATGCCGCGTCTTTTTTCTGTGGAAAGAAACTCTTCAACTTGAAGAACGCGACGGAGGTGGTCGCCTCCGGCGATCTCCACTCGATTCCGTTGAACAGCAGAAAAGCGAACTTGGTAGCCCCTCCGGGATTCGAACCCGGACGCTCTTGCGAGCCGAAAATTTTAAATCTCCTGCGTATACCGTTCCGCCAAGGGGCCTTGAGCTTGCCGCGAGGATATGCTGGTCGGCGAGCGCGCGCGACCTCGGCTCGATGCTATCGCAAAGCGATGCGGGTCGCGTCTTGATCGCAGCGGCCGCCCCGGCGACACCACCTTCGACGGCGGCGGATGGCGACGTCGATTCTCAGGCGAGCTTCTTCGTGATCGTTTCGACGGCGCGAACGAGCTCGCCCGAATCGAGCAGCGCGCGCGCCGCTTCGATGTCTTTGTAGAGCGGACGATCCTCGGTCAAAGGCGCTATTTTCTCGCGCAATTTCGCGTGCGCGGCCGACACGGCCTTGCTCGGCTTGAGCGGCAACCGTTGATCGATCCCCGCCGCCGCCGTCATCAATTCGATCGCGAGCGCGACTTTCACGTTGAGGACCACTTGTCGAAGCTTGTTCGCCGACACGCTGCCCATGCTCACGTGATCTTCTTTTCCCGCCGACGACGGGATCGAATCGACGCTCGCGGGGTGACACAGGACTTTGTTTTCGCTGACGAGCGACGCGCTCGTCACTTGCGCGATCATGAAGCCGGAGTGCAATCCCGACGAGGGGGCGAGAAATGGAGTGAGCCCGGTCGAGAGCGCTGGATTCACGAGCTGCTCCACGCGGCGCTCGCTGATGTTCGCGAGCTCGGCGACCGCGATCGCGGCTAGATCGAGCGCGAGCGCGAGCGGCTGTCCGTGGAAGTTGCCGCCGCTGATTACGTCGGCCTC